>JANOXZ010000165.1:0-6780 GCA_031418695.1 Synechococcales cyanobacterium VAR_35_metabat_10 | reverse complement strand
AAGCCTGCTCTCCCCGTAACCGAAACAGTTGACGGTAAGCAATAAACTCAAACTGCTGCCATGCTCCCAACTCAAACAAAAATATCACCGCCCCCGCCGCGATCGATCCGGGCAACCACCGCCAGCTAGACTTAATGGTGCTAGCCAGAATTTTTGGTAGTTTTCCCGCAGTTGGTTGCTTCACGGTGGTTTGGTTACTGATGGGGTGAGTAGAATAGCTACATGCCGATTAAGATATCAGCCACTAAAGTATTAGCGATCGTATCTGTTACAGTGGCGTGACCAATTTTGGTAGGAAGCACAAACCGCACTCGGCCAGCCTGGACTTTTTTGTCTAAAAAGAGGGCGGCTACAATTTGATCAATCTCCATGCCTGCCGGGAGCTTCGTCGGCAACCCAGTTTTCTCAATCACAGCATCTTGTCGATCAGTATCGGCCTGACTCCACATCTGGGCAGCCACAGCCAGTTTACCTGCTGCAACCATCCCGATCGCCACCGCTTCGCCATGGTTGACTACTGTGTAACCAGTGAGGCTTTCCACGGCATGACCAATGGTGTGACCGTAGTTCAAAATCGCTCTCAGACCGGCTTCCTTTTCATCTTGGCTGACTACGTCAACTTTTGCTTGCGCCGAACGGCGCAAAATTTCGCTGACTAGCTGGGTATCTAATCCAGCGAGATTATCTAACTGCTGGGCTTTTTCTAGCATGTCTAACAGTTCAGCATCCCAAATAATGCCATATTTAATCACCTCGGCCATCCCCGCCCGAAATTCTCGCGTGGGTAAGGTCTGTAACACCTCTGGATCGATCATCACCAGCCGGGGTTGATAGAAGGCTCCAATCAGGTTTTTGCCCCGAGGATGGTTAATACCAGTTTTGCCACCGATCGAAGCATCCACCATGGCCAACAGGCTGGTAGGCACTTGAATGAAGTTGATGCCGCGTAGCCAGGAAGAAGCGGCGAAACCGGTCATATCACCAATCACACCACCACCTAAAGCTAATAGGGTTGAGGATCTTTCTAAATGTTGATCGATCGCCACATCGTAGATTTTTTGCAGGGAATCGAAGTTTTTGTATTGCTCACCAGCAGGCAAGATGCAGGTGCTGACCTGAAATCCTTCATTCGTAAGGGACTGGACAACGGTGGCACCATAATGTTCAAAGATGACAGGGTTGGAAACCACGATAATTTTTTCACCCAGCTTGAGCTGACGGCATTTTTCGCCCAAATGCTGCAATCCTTGGGGCTGAATGACCACGCTGTAAAGGCTGGTGGGTAATTCGACGGGAATCGTGACTTCCATGGTGCTCATAAAATTGACTAGGTTTACATGGTAGTTGATAGGCTGTGCCAAAGGATCTTCAGTAGAAGATTTTGCTTGTGGTCGATCAACTTTTCTGCGATCATCAGAAGAAATCCACATTTCCTTGGTTCTGTAAATCCTGGAAGCAATCTACTCAGCAGTCTTTTATGAAAGTCTATTGCACTCGCCCTTGTTATCCTGATCAGAAGGAACCCCATTCAACTGAGATGGCGAATGTAGATTTGCTAGGCATGGAAAAACCTCGACGAGATACGATGAAATGCGTTACCTGTGGAATGCCGTTAATTTTAAATGGGCGCTATGCACCGGTTAAGAAATTAGGTCAGGGTGGATTTGGCTATACGTTTCTAGCCTTGGATTTGAAATTTGGATTAGATTCCAAACGGGTAATTAAACAATTTCGATCGGATCTCTTTTTGTCTGCTGGCCAAATGGCACTAGCAAAGAAAGCCTTTGAACGAGAATATAAAATTCAAGATCAACTTAGACATTCACAGATTCCTAGAGTGTATGAACCTTTTGATGTAGAGGTTCCTTCGTATGGCGATATCAATACTAATCAAAGTATCTACTACTACTTTGTCCAAGAGTATATTGAAGGTGAGGATTTACAGAAGAAGCTAAAAAACAGGCAGCAGCAAAGCAATTCAACGTTTTCAGAGGTAGAAGTTCAAAGTATTTTGAAACAAGTTTTAGGGATTTTGAGCGACATAAATAGTTTACCTATTCCAATTATTCACCGAGATATTAAACCATCAAACATTATTCAAGCTAGTGATGGCAATTGCTATTTGGTAGATTTTGGAGCTGTGAAGCAGGTTTTGCCTATGTCCGATTCATCGAAGCAAACAACGATCATGGGTACGCCCGGTTATGCGCCTTCAGAGCAATTTGATGGGATAGTCGATTTTTCATCTGACTTATATGCTTTGGCAAAAACTTGCATCTGTTTACTCACTGGTTCTTCATCTTCTTCACCACCATGGGGAACGAGTGACTTGCTAACTAAGGCTTTGACTAAAATGATCAGTCTTGATCCACAAATGCGCTATCGATCGGCAACAGAAGCAAGAAAAAATTTAAGTTCTGTTGATAGACCACAGCTATTACTGCAACTGGTTTTGAGCTACTGCAAACAAAATAAGTGGTTATTCAAGGCTACCGTTGGAATATTTACTGCATTGACAGTAGTAGTTTTGGTCAGATATTTGCACTATATATCAGTGCGTCCCACCTATATCACATCAATGTTTAATCCGAGAGAAAATAGAAGTTTCAATGATATAAGTACTCCTGATGGCACATTTTACTATGGGTGCAGTACGGCATGGGTGCCACTAATAAATGAAGTAAAAAGTACGATAAAGCAGACCCATGGATCATTTATGTTGAAATCTAAAGCAGATGAAAGTCCAGAGAAATGTAACGCCAGTAAGGATGGATTAGTAATGCTTGATAATAATCAATTAGAAATAGGACTTTCCTCTAAAAAAAGTGCTGTAAAATCCAAAAACAGTACTGTAATGAATAGAGCCATGATCGCACAATCAACAATTGCGATGATTGTTCATAAAAAATCAAAAGTCGAAAGTGTCACTGAAAAAGAATTTAGAAGTATAAGAGATGGTGAAATTAATGACTGGAGAAGAGTGGGTGGTGAAAGTTCAAGTATAACTCTTTATGCCACACACCCAGAGTACACTCGACGTGATAAATTTGTTTCGGTGAATAGTTCAGAAGAAGGAATTAGAGAAGTTAGTAATAATTCAAATGGAGTAATGATAGTTCCCATACAAATAGCTGCAAAGCATTGCCATGAGGTCAAAACTCTGTTGATCAAGAAAAGAAATGGTGATCAACTAGATCCCTTTCAATCAGAATGCTCGGACAGTGGTGAAGCTGAAGTAAGGACTACAATAATTAGCAACCTTTTAGAGGAAGGATTAGAGGAATTCATCTTGAATTTTGAGATTGTGTTTAGAACCGATAGAGAAGAAAGTGAAAAAGCTGGCAAAGCATTAGTTGAAATACTTAGGAGTAAAAGAGGAGAAGAAATGATCAAAAAAGTTGGGTACGTACCGATTAAAAGTTGATGACATCTAGTAAGGTTTTCAAATTATTGAGAGAATATCCATCAGATAAATAAATCTGTTGATATTTTATCTTTGGCTGTAATACTGAGGGTGGATATTTTTCAACGATCCGTTCAATAATTGAGCGGACAATTCGACGTGTTTGTTCATTGTTAATATCTTCATCATCACCAATGATAAACAAATGACTTTCTATCAGCTTAGGAGATCGATTACTTTTATTACCAACCAAGTCTATCAACTCTTTTACTACATTTCTCACGAAAAGATTAGTAACTTCCTTGAGGGTCACTGGTTCCAAATAATATTCTGACTGTGGATTAACTTTCACCAACGATCTCTGATTTATCAAAAAGTTCAAAGATTCAGTGACTGATGACATACTGAAATTATCACCAAAACTAAACTCTAACTGTTCAATACTAATTGGGTTACGCCAAATTGCTAACCAATAGATAATTGATTTTTCTAGTGTTCCTAATGTTTCAAATTCATCCTTAATAACTTGCACTATATCAGAATTGGTGAGAATACTGACATCTTTGGCCACCAACGGTGCCACTTTTCCACCATGTACCGTCCGTATTCGATCGGCAATCAGTTGCAAAATCAAAGGGTTATTATATATTTGAATAAATTGTTGCAACTCTTCTTCCGTACCAGTTAACCCCTCTGCCTTCAAAAAATCTCGATCTTCTTGATAGTTTAAGCCTGTTACCTCTAAACTGTTAGTAACTTTTTTCATCTGAGTAGGCTTCAAACACTGAAATTTTTCACGACTAGTAATAACAAAACAGCTTTGGTGGTTTTGGCCAATGCAATCTAGCAAACTTTGATAATCTTCATAGCCAAACTGATATCTATTAAGAGAACTATTTTCTAAAATGGTTTCCCATTGATCTAACACAATTAAATAAGGTTTCTGTCGTAAATAACGAATCAAATCTTCCAAGCTCCCTTGCTGTACTTGGCCTTCCGACAAAATTTCAATTATTCGGTTAACCAATTGAGCTAAAGGAATTGCAGTTTCTAAAGATAGCCAAATAGACGCAATAGAATTTTGTCGCTTTTTTTGAATATTTTGTACTAACCGATAAGCGATCGCCGTCTTCCCAATGCCAGCTCGGCCATGCAAAAGGATCAATCGACAATTTTCTTGTTCTACCCAGTCACTCAACTGTTTCAAAGCAGTATTCCGACCAAAAAAAGGCTCCAACTGCGGTGGCTCTCCCTCCGCCGGATTATCTCGATCAACTACTTCTTCCCAGCGAACTCCTACAGCTTGACATAGCGCTACAAAAGATTCATGGCGAATATTTTTCTGTTTTAAAAACCTATTTTTTAGAGTGCTACGAGAAGGGCTAAAAAGATCTGGATTATTAAGAAAAAAAGCGTCCCAACCACCAATTGGTTCAACAGTAGATGATTCATTAGCATTTCTTAACCAACGAGTGTCATCTTGCGTCCAACCTTTTTGATTTCTTGCTTGCTCTACTTGTTCCCGACCACCTTTAGAAAGACGTTTGGTTGTACTCATTGCTCGATTAATATAGTGCATTCTTTTAGTTGAATATAAATGCTGTTAATTGTCAAGGTTTACTTAAGAACATCTTTTCACCAAATTATTAAACCTTTGATTGCACCTAATCTAAACCTATGCCACACCATGAGTTACTGATAATCTCAAAGAGAATAAAATAGAGAATGCAAATGATTAGCAAATATAAAATGCCTCCGATCTTCTTTATTGCAGTAGCTGGATTGATATCTTTTGGAGCTTGGAAAATTTTACCAATAATTATCCAGAGTCCTGAAAAACCGATAATAGCTGATCAATTGTTAAATCCGGCTGAGTTAATGAGCTCGGCTAAGGATATTCCTACTGGAACCTTTCGTTATGGCGGCAGCACCTCTTGGGTACCTATTCGGACGAAAATCGATGCAATCATACGATTTGGTATTCCTGATTTTAAATTGAATTATGTCCATCCAAATGGCAATTCAAGCAGTGAAAAAGGAATTGAAATGTTATTAGCTGGCCAATTAGATTTTGCCCAGTCTTCTAAAGGAATACCTGCTGAATCGCAAAAATTAGCGGCAAAAAAAGGAATCAAAATTAAAGAAATCCCGATCGCTATTGATGCAATGACAGTGATAGTAAATCCAAGCCTAAAATTACCTGGCATCACTTTAGAGCAACTCCATGAAATCACAACCGGAAAAATTAAAAATTGGCGTGTGGTTAACGGGATAGACCTACCAATTCATGTTTATAGCCTGAATGGTGAGGAACTAAATGGTGTATCATTCATTCCAATAAAGAATTCCACTGATGCCTTTCAAAAGGTATCGATCGACCCATCAGCCATCCATTTAGGAGCTTCCAGCACTTTGGCAGTGCCTCAATGCCAAATCAAAACTGTACCGATCGGTACAGGTAACGGTAAATTTGTGGCTCCCTATCAACTGCCAGCGGTTGCTCCAGGCGATTGCTCAATTCAGAATCACAACCAAGTTAACCCAGCAGTTTTCCAAACAGCGGCTTACCCTCTATTACGAAAACTTTCGGTAGTTGTTGTTGACAATGATAGCCTGAAACAAAGAGCCGGAGAAGCTTATGCTCGAATGCTACAAACAGCTCAAGGTAAAGCTTTAATCAAACAGACTGGATATCTAAATCTTCAGTAATTAGGATGATGCTTGTGGTCGATCGACTTTTCTGGAATTACGGTCAAGTACTATTCATTTTGAGCTTTTCCAGACCAGCACACAGACCCACCAGCTAGCAACCCAATTATGTTTTTTCGTACCATTGCTCTTCTATTCCTTGTCATCTTCACTGCCACTGTCGCAATCACTCAAAAGTCTCTGGCCTATAGCCCCTTAGATCCACCGCCCCTAACGTCAGCCGAAATCGCGCCGGTCACTGCTGAACCGTTAATCTCATCTGGCTTGGAACCAGCAACTTTTCCAGAAATCACCTCCACCGCAGAACCAGAGCAGTTAGTCGCCCAGGGTGTTACCAATTATGCTGGTCGGGCATTGGCTCCTAACGAACGTACTCGCCTAGAAAGCTTTTTGCGATCAAAAAATATCAGTACCACTTCACCGTTTACTCCTCCCGGCAATCCTCGCTTCATTCTCCATGACACTGCCGTAATTTTGCCCCCAGCTCGGTTAGAGAAAGAGCGCTTCGAAGGCAGAGGCCCTTTGGGTTTAGGGGTGAGTATCTATGCGCCTCGGGGCAGCAATGCCATCGTGGCACGCCCCAACTTCTATGAGATGCGTCGCCCCACTACCACCGAATTTGAAAAAGCTTCAGATGTATTGAATCAAAGTCGGCGGGAAGATCTGTT
>JANOXZ010000164.1:0-13701 GCA_031418695.1 Synechococcales cyanobacterium VAR_35_metabat_10 | reverse complement strand
TCTCCAGCGATCACTCGCCGGATGTTTCCTTGTTCAGACAAATCGAACACAATAATAGGAATATCATTTTCTCGACACATCGCGATCGCTGTACTGTCCATTACCCGTAAATCTTTAGTAAGTACATGGGTATAGGTGAGGCTTTCGTAACGCTTGGCATTGGGGTTCTTCTTGGGGTCTGAATCGTATACGCCATCTACTTTAGTGGCCTTAAAGATCACCTCAGCATCAATTTCGGCAGCTCTTAAAGCGGCGGCGGTATCGGTGGTGAAAAATGGATTTCCAGAACCGGCTCCAAAAATCACAACCCGGCCTTTTTCTAAGTGACGAATGGCTCGTCGGCGAATATAAGGTTCCGCGACTTCTTGCATGGCGATCGCTGTCTGGACTCTAGTAGGGACATTCTTCTGCTCTAAAGCATCCTGCAACGTAATGGCATTCATCACAGTGGCAATCATACCCACATAGTCAGCAGTAGCTCTTTCCATGCCTTTAGCCGAAGCCTGAACACCCCGAAAAATATTGCCGCCGCCCACGACGATCGCTACCTGTACTCCGCTTGCCACTACGTCAGCTACTTCTTGGGCAATGTTTTGAACAATGATCGGATCGATGCCATAGCCCAAGTCGCC
This sequence comes from Synechococcales cyanobacterium VAR_35_metabat_10, assembly GCA_031418695.1. Classification (GTDB taxonomy): domain Bacteria; phylum Cyanobacteriota; class Cyanobacteriia; order Cyanobacteriales; family Chamaesiphonaceae; genus JAAFHZ01. Next base: position 13,069 of record JANOXZ010000164.1, on the reverse strand, counting down.
CATAAGCGCTTCACCACTCAACTTCAGTAATACTCTTTGGTAGGCCATCGCTCTCTCCAGATAAGTTCCCAACCAAAGATATCAGAGATTGGAGCATTTGGTAGATGAGCACCCGAAACATCTTTATGTATGAATCGCTCTGAAAGATAAAATTTGTTGGTGATTTACTGCAAAGTATCAAATCTCTTCTGTAATATGAAAGTAGAGTTTTTGGATAGAGCTAGTATGCTGGAGCATCGTGGTTTAGGAATTTTGAAAATTGGGGCGTTAACCGTTTTCTTCTGGCCAACGTTGACACTTTTTAACCCACAGTTTGTTGCCTCTACAGATCCAGCCATTATCTCTAAATCGGTGAAGCCTTTGACGGTGCTGATCGAGACTGAAGGCGAAAACGGCTCGGGGGTATTAATTGCTCAGGGTGGTGGACGATACAAGGTTTTGACAGCAGCCCATGTGTTGGCCGATCGCCAAAAAACTTACCGGATCACGACGGCTAAAGATGGTCAGCAACATCAACTAATTTCTAGCTCCATTAAATCTTTTTCAGACAACGTTGATTTGGCTACGGTGGAGTTTGCTAGCAATAATAGCTACAGTACCGCCAAGTTAGGCAATTCAGACAACGCCGCAGAGGGCAGCCTGACCTTTGTTTCTGGTTTTCCTCGTACCACTTTGGCTATCACTTCTTCGGTCTACAATTTTCGGGAGGGTCGAGTGATTGCTAATAGCGCCCAACCAATGGCTGGTGGCTATGCCATTATTTATAGCGCCCGAACTTTGCCAGGAATGAGTGGTGGCGGAGTTTTTAATGATACCGGAGAACTAATTGCTATTCATGGTCGTGGTGATATTGATGCTTCCTCTCAAGCCGATGAAGTTAATCCTAACGTGCGGTTTAAAACTGGTAATGACTTGGGAATTCCGATCAATACTTTCGTGAAAATAGCTAAAAAGTCGCCAGAGCCAGTAGTCGTTGCAGCTCAGCCCCCCAGCACCCGCAGCTTTAGCGAATCGAGCAACATATTTGTGCGGGGGGTAGGCCGTGCCCGCAAACAAGATCATGCTGGCGCAGTGCAAGATTTTACTAAGTCAATTTTGACCAACCGCCGTTTTGCAGCGGCTTATCTCAATCGCGGAATTTCCAAATCGGAGTTAGGAGATGAACCGGGCAGCTTGGCAGACCAAGCTAAATCACTAGAACTCGATCCCAATCAATCGATCGCCTTACTAAATCGGGGGGTAGTGCGCTATCGCCAAGGAGATAAAGCCGGTGCTATCAAGGACTACACAGCAGCAATCAAACTACAGCCCGATGATCCGATAGCCTACTATAACCGGGCGATCGTCAATGCTGAGCTACAACAAACCTCAGCGGCAATATCTGACTATGATAAGGTAATCGAATATCAGCCCCGTTTTACTGCGGCTTATTACAATCGTGGTATTTTGCACATGCAATTGGGTAAGAAGAGTGAAGCATTTACTGACTTCGATCGAGTGCTAGAACTTCAACCCAAATATCCTCAGGCTCTGCTCAATCGCGGCAACCTCAAGTTTCAGTTAGGCAACGGCAGCGGTGCTATTAGTGACTATTCCCGGGCGATTGCCATCAAACCAGATTATGCTTTGGCCTATACTAACCGCGCCAGTGCCCATTTGCTTTTGCGCAGTACACCTCGTGCTTTAGAAGACTTACAAAAAGCTGCTCAGCTTTATCAACAGCAGGGGAACGCGGCTAAATATCAAGAGGTGATCGATCGCTATCGTAAGTTAGATGGTAAGTAAGCTACTAGAAATTATCGTAAATCTCACTTACTCGCCGAAAGGCTGTATCAGTATTGGCTCCAGCTACTACAAAGAAAGCGATTTTTTCACTGGCGGCACAGCGCACTGTGCCTTTGTAATTACCAAAGTCACCAGAAATTGATTGGTTGGCCACGCTGATATTTTGAAAACCCGCATTTTGCAGAGCAGTTTTAGAGCGATCGATGCAAGCATTGTCATCAGTAGAGGCATTTTTCCAGGCAGTGGCGATCGAAATGCCCACATTAGAAATATTCGGAATTGCTTCTTCACTGGCCAATGAATTGGCAGGACTGGGGGAAATGCCAACTAAAAATAGACAGGCCAAGATAAAAAAGCTGACCAAGGCTACGGAGCGGATCGATCGCAGTGATCTCATGGGAATTGTAGAATTGCAAGGTTACTAGCCCTGTGACCAGCAAATCGATCGATTTGTTGCCAACCGTCCCCCACCGGCTTGATCCGATTGCTATACTGGCATTCAGCATCCCTAAGAAAAACCATGAACCAAGAGCTGATTCAAAATCTGTTGGCAAATCTGAAAAATGCTGACACCACGGTACGAGAACGAGCTGGCGCACAGCTTTGGCGAATTTGGTTTTGGCAAAAAGGGCGCAGTGGTCTGGCTCAAATTGAAGCGAGTGAAGAATTGATTGCCACTGGTGACTTACTGGGTGCCGAAAAGATTTTGAGTGAACTAATCACCGAACTCCCTGACTTTGCTGAAGCCTGGAACCGCCGGGCAGTATTGTACTATCTCAAAAAAGACTATGTGAGTGCGATCGAAGACTGCCAACAGGTCATTGAAATTGTCCCCTGGCATTTTGGGGCTTGGCATGGTGTAGGGCTTTGCTGGGCGGCGCTGGGCAATTATTCTGCGGCTATTGCGGCACTAAGACAGGCTTTGGAGATTCAGCCGTATTCGATCGAAAACCAGCGCCTGCTGCTAGAATGCACCGCTCAACTCTGAATCAACGTCAGACAACCGAAACCCTAGACCGTGGGCAGTGCCCACCCTACAACTGGATCTTTAATTCTGCTCCGACATCTCTGTAATTCGCCGCACATGAAGCACATCGTGCATCTGGCGAATCTGGTTTATACATCGCTCCAACTGCGACTTATCAATCACTTCCACCATAAAATCCAACATTACCGGCTTCGATTTATTATCTGCCGTCACCTTGGCCTGTCGAATATTCACCTTGTTGTCACTCAGCCGCGACATTACGTCCCGCATCACACCCAGCCGATCGAACACTTCCACTTGCAAGGTCACAATATAGCTGCGGCGACTGCCCTGTTGTTTGGCACTATGGTGAGGATTCCAGCGTACCGGTAGAATTCGATCGCCATCCACATTTTCCACATTGCCGCAGCCTTGGCGGTGAATCGAAATACCATTGAGCTTCGTTACCACTCCCACGATCGGTTCTTCGGGAATTGGGTTACAACAGCCCGCTAAGTGGTGCATTAAGCCCTCAATACCAATAATCGGAAAATCTCCATCACTGTTACTGGGTTTCTTGGTAGTGGTCGGCAGTATTTCTAGTAACTCGGCGGCTTCAGCTACCGTAGTTTTGACAGTATCCCGGATGCGATTGACCACATGATTGATAGTGGTTTCGCCGTAGCCCAAGGCTGCCAATAAATCTTCTACAGTCTGATAATTACACTTTTGAGCCGCCACCAACATCGGTTCCGATTTCAGCAGCGCATCTAGGCCATTTTTGCCCAGTTCTTTTTCTAGTAGCTCTCGGCCTCGGGCAATATTTTCATCCCGGTTCGATCGCTTATACCATTGGGTGATGCGGTTTTTGGCGGTGGGGGTGGCCACAAAGTTCAGCCAGTCTAGACTAGGATGACCACTTTCCTTAGTCATAATTTCGACAATGTCACCATTGCGTACCCGAGTAGAAAGGGGCACAATCCGGCCATTGATTCTGGCTCCGATGCAATGGTTGCCCACCTCGGTATGAATCCGATAGGCAAAATCGATCGTGGTGGCTCTTTCTCGTAAAGCTATTACTTCACCTTGGGGGGTGAAAACGTATACATCGGGGTCACAGAGCTGGTCTTTTAAGTTATCGGAGAATTCTTGGGCATCTTTGAAGTCGCTTTGCCATTCTAAAAGTTGGCGCAGCCAAATAAATTTGTCGTCTTTTTTCTGTGCTGAACCGGGGACTGCACCAGATGCTGAACCGTTGGCATTATTAGAGTTCGTGGCTTCTTTATATTTCCAGTGAGCAGCAATCCCATACTCAGCAATCCGATGCATTTCGGTGGTGCGAATTTGAATCTCTAAGGGAGTATTGCCAATGCCCAGTACCGTGGTGTGCAGCGATTGGTAGCGGTTGGGCTTGGGTAGACCAATGTAGTCTTTAAAGCGGCCAGGAATTGGCCGGAAGGCATCATGCACTTCGGCTAATACTCGATAACAATCGGCGTTATTCGGGACAATGATTCTAATGGCAGTAAGGTCATAAATTTCACCAAATTCTTTCTTTTGGCTTTTCATTTTTTGATTAATGCTAAACAGATGCTTCGGACGACCACTCACCTCAAAGTAGCCAAAACCAGCATCTGCTAAACGAGTGCGAATTTGCTCAACGGTGCTGGTGATCCGACCTTCCCGCGATTTGCGAGTTTCTTTGACCAAGTCTTGAATATTGCGATAATCATCTGGTTCAATATATTTAAAAGCCAGGTCTTCTAGTTCCCATTTGATGCGGCCCAAACCTAGACGGTTGGCTAAGGGGGCAAAAATATCCCGGGTTTCTTGAGAAATGAGCTTTTGCTTTTCGATCGACATGTGTTCCAATGTCTGCATGTTGTGTAGCCGATCGGCCAGTTTTACCACAATTACTCTAATATCCTGAGCCATGGCCAAAAACATCCGGCGGAAGTTTTCGGCTTGCTGTTCTTTTTTACTGCGAAAGTTCAGCTTGGAGAGTTTGGTGACTCCTTCTACTAAATGAGCGGTCTCAGCCCCGAACATTTTTTCGATATCAGCAACGGTAATTTCTTCTACGTCTTCGACGATGTCGTGCAGAAATCCCGCTGCAATCATCGGAGCTTCGCCACCCAGGTTATACAGAATATCGGCAACGGCGATCGGGTGGCAAATATATGGTTCGCCAGATTTGCGCATCTGGCCGGTGTGTTGCTCTCGGGCAAATAAGTAAGCTTGATGAATTAGTCGATCGTTGGCCAGCTCAGATTCACCTGTTGCCGCCAGCCAAGCGGGCAACACTAGTTCTTGATCTTTAAGAATGGTTAACTGGTTTGCAGAGATCGTCATTACAATGTGCTATGAGGTAGACAACATTCTATCTATTCTTTGGAGCATTTGGCAGTTAAAATGATATGAACGATCGGAGATCACATAATATTAGTGATGAGGATCTCTCACAAAGCTTTCCAGACAGCTTTATCCTCTCTTGGCAACAGTTGTACGAAGCTGTTAAAAACGACGATGCGGAGGCAGCAATAGTTTCTGCAAAAGCTTTGCAGTTTTCGTTCGATCGACTCCTTCAATCTGCTGACCCTGTTGCTCCATATCAAGTACGCTCCAGTCTCACCGAGATCCATCGCTTGCTCAGAATCTTAAATCGGGATCTGATATTTTGGCAGGGAGCCAAGCAAACTCGTGCTGGTCGAGGTACACAGGTTTTGGCAACTCTGCAATCGATCGAGGGTTTCTATCAGGTCTTGGTATCTAACCCACCATAAAAAACAGGGCAGTCCTTATGACTACCCCATTTTTAAAATCGAAACTAGCAAAAACTAAGAAGCCTTGTCGAGCCAATCGTAAATTTGGTTGAGCTGCTCGATCGTCACCAAGCCGTACTGCCACAAGATCATTGGCAAAGGGCCGGGATTTTCTTCGACTTGACGAAGAGCAATATCCATTGATGCCGTCGAAATCGACAAATCTTCTTTGAGAAACCTGATTAATTTAGTTAAGTGGGTTGAGGCCATCATAGGCTTCACCTCCTTTTATATACTTTTACTATGGGTAGATATTTATCAACTTGTTTAAACTTAGATTACAGAATCAACACTTTTGTGGTACATTCCGGAACTTTGGCTGAGATAGTCCGAGAACGGAGACCGTGGTTTTGCGGGTTGTTAACCGACCGTGCCTGATTGAAGCACAAGTGATCCCCAAAAAATGGTGAATAAACCGACCGATATTGACCAAGTTATGTTGCTGATAGCAGCGCACCGGGTCGCTAGTTGGATAGATTTATAAAGAGTAACAATCGATAACTTAATCTAGTACGGAGATCTAGGATCTGCCTTCCGTATGATCACGGAACTTGATTTTAAAGATTGGTAAACAACTAAGTAAATTTATTTATGTAATGGAAAGAAATTATAACACTTGGTATTCTGCTGTCAATAGTAGCGATCCCCGAAACAGGAAATCTGTTGCCGATCAATCAATTTACCGAGACCAAAACCTTGAGCAGCAAGGAGGCTAAGTAATAATACTCAGCACTTTTTACTGGAATTCAAAGATTTAGTAATTTTATAAAAACTGCTTAAAAGTTATCTAAATACTCATTGCTAGCCAGTCAGTAATATTGCGTAGTACAACAACAAAAAACAGGATGTGAATTTCACATCCTGCTATAAAACTAATTAGAATAGGTTTGCTTAGAACTCTAGTTCAGCACCTTGTACCCGTTCGACCTGTTTCTTCTTCAGAACCAAGAAGATTTGGGAGAGCATAATCATGGTTACGAAAGCCACCAAACCATAGATACGATTGGGGTTCTGTAAAACAATTTCAGAGTCTTTCTGACCAAAGCCACCCACGTTAGGGTTATCAGTCAAAGCTTGGCCAGCGGTAACAGTGTCACCAGCAGCTACCAACAAGGTTGGGCCAGCAGGAATCTTTGTGACCACAGCATCGCCAGTAGCGGGCTGAACAGTGACTTCATTTAAACCAGCTTCACCAGCGGTGATCGAAGAGACAGTACCAGCGATCGCGGTGCTATAGACCGAATTATTGCTCTTTTCGCCAGTAGGATACACCTGACCACGACCCCGGTTGCCGCCGACGTGAATAGGATACTTACCGAAGTAAATGCCTTTATCGGTGGCGGGGTTAGGAGAAAGAATAGGGAAGATGATCTCTTCGTACTGGTCGCCGGGTAAGGGACCAATAATGACAGTGTTTTCTTTGCCTTCACCATAGGGCTGGTAATACAAGCCCTGAATCTTTTCCTTCATTTCGGCAGGAATGCGGTCTTCAGGAGCAATTTTGAAGCCTTCGGGTAGCATTAACACTGCGCCGATGTTCAATGGGCCTTTGGTACCATCAGCAGTCACCTGCTGAACGCTGTGGTCGTAAGGTAGTTTGACTACTGCTTCAAATACGGTGTCAGGTAAAACCGACTGAGGTACTTCGATTTGGGTGGGCTTAGCAGCCAAGTGACAGTTGGCACACACAATGCGACCAGTTGGTTCGCGAGGAGTTTCGGGATAGGTTTGTTGTGCCCAAAAAGGATACGCCTGCGCCGGTTGGGGCGTAAAGGCCAGCAGACCGATACCGGCCAGCAGTACCAAGATAGATCTAGCGATCGACTGGTAAATAATAGATAACTTCATTGTTTAAAGAGTAAATTAAGGTCTACAAAATAGGCGAGGAGCTGTTATGCCCACCAAGCAGGTGAACCATCACGGAAGTCGGTCTCAGTCCAAGGAGTGAGAGAAACTTTGTCTTCGACAACTGCGGCGTGTGCCAAAGGCAAAGATTTTGGCGCAGGACCACGCACCATTTTACCGGTGGTATCGTACTGAGAACCGTGGCAAGGACACATAAATTTGTTTTCTGCACCGTTCCAAGGTACTACGCAACCCAGGTGAGTACAAATAGCATTGATACCGTAATCCAACACAGTGCCATCACCGACCACGATGTAGGTAGGGTCGCCTTTTAAGCCTTGAGTCAAAGCTCGATCGCCTTTCTGCTTACCAGCGACGAATTGGCTAACCAAGACATCATTGCCGCTAGCATCTCTGGCGGTAGCACCGCCACCCGCAGCACCGCTAGCAGGCGGCACGAAGTAGCTAATGAAAGGAAACGCGCCACCGAGCACTGTCCCGGTGATCGTACCAAATGTTAAAAGGTTCATGAATTGGCGACGACCAAGATCTGGTACGTCACTGGAGCCAGCAGAAAGTTGAGCCATGACTTAAATTTTGTTGAATGTATGATTAATGTATAGGGCTGATAGCTAACATATTGAGTCATTATGCCATTTTTTTGCAGCCCAGAGAACAACCAAAAGAATCGCTTTTTGTCCTGAGTATCTTAAATAGGAGAACCGTCAGTGCTAACCGGAGCCGATCTACGCCAGCTTATTATCGCCAAGTGGAGCTACTCCTACGATGTGCAGTTGCGCAAGCAGCCCAATAAAATTTACTTGCAGGTGATGTGGCGATATCTAGAGCAGGTATCGTTTCCGTTGTCAGAGGCCGAATATGACGAGCATTTGGATTCGATCGCCAATTACATCAATGCAATGGGGGCAACACAGCAGGTGATTAATTTTATCGAAACCACTAAAGAGAAGCCTCGGTTGGGCAAGGCCATCAGTATTTCGATCGAGCTAGGCGATCGGGCTTCGGAATGGATCTTATAATCTATTTAAAAACCAGCCGATCGAAGCTGTTGAGCCAGTTTAGTATGCAGATCGTGACTGGCTTTGTAGGCGATAAAATGGGCCCGAGGCAGCGTGCCCAGCAAGCTCAAGTCACCAATTAAATCCAGCATTTTGTGACGCACTGGTTCATCAGCAAAGCGCAGCGGTGGATTGATCCAGCGATCTTGGTCGCAGACTAAGGCATTTTCTAAACTACCCCCTTTAATTAAACCGGCCTGCTGTAGTTGCTCAATCTGATGCGCCAATCCAAAAGTCCGGGCTGGTGCTACGGCATCAGCAAAGCTCTCTTTACTGGGCTGCCAGCTAAACCACTGATTGCCGATCGGCTTTAAATCAAAATCTATCCCGTAGGTAAACCGTAGTTCTGGGGAAGGTATTGCGGCCACGAACTGCTCGCCCTGATGAATCCAAATTGCTTCTGTGACTGGTTCACCGATCGACATTTCTCTAGCCATCCCCGCATTCTGAATAGCCTCCACCCACAGCTTGGCCGAACCATCTAACAACGGCACTTCCAATCCATCAATTTCAATCCGAGCATCTTGCACACCCAAAGCAGTCAAGCTAGCCAATAAATGTTCCACTGTACGGATGCTAGCAGTGCCTGACTGCAACTCAGTAGATAAAGTGGTGGTATGCACCGATTCCACCACTGCTGGAATCTCTGGAGAATCAGTCAGATCGGTGCGCACAAAAAACCGCCCAGTTCCAGCCGGTGCCGAATAAATTTTGACTGTAGTTTGATGGCCAGAATGCAGACCGATGCCGGTAAGTTCTACGCTGGTCGAAGAAGGAGATGCTGCTAGGGTCATGGTGTTTACAAACTGGTCGTTGGGATGCTTCAACTTTACACCAGCAATCTTGACACAGTCCACTTTCTACTCACCGGGCACCCACCTCCAAATCATTGATAAGCAGGAGGGTCAAAGAGCTGAGCAGAGACGAATGAGAGTGCTGCTGTATGCAAAGCTACAGTTGTGTTAAGGATTGTTGCTTTGTTTCCCATAAGCGAGACTTGGGGGTGGGTTGTCTTTTACCTTATTGATGTCGGGTTTGACGACCCAGACAAAAACAATTAAAAGATAAACATTATTTTAAGGAGAGCGAAATGCTTGACGCTTTTTCTAGAGCTGTAGTATCTGCTGATGCCAGCACCGCCACTGTAGGCGATATCAATGCTCTAAAGGCTTTTGTTGCTAGCGGCAACAGACGTTTGGATGCAGTAAACGCCATTGCTAGCAACGCTAGCTGCATGGTTTCCGACGCTGTAGCCGGTATGATTTGCGAAAACCAAGGCTTAATTCACGCCGGTGGCAACTGCTACCCTAACCGTCGCATGGCTGCTTGCTTGCGTGACGCTGAAATCATCTTGCGCTATGTTACTTACGCCCTATTGGCTGGTGACGCTTCCGTATTAGATGACCGTTGCTTAAATGGTTTGAAGGAAACTTACGCTGCTTTAGGCGTTCCTACTACTTCAACTGTACGTGCCGTACAAATCATGAAGGCTCAGGCCGCTGCTCACATCAAGGACACTCCTTCTGAAGCTTTTGCAGGTGCTAAGCTGCGCAAGATGGGTGCCATCGTAGTAGAAGATCGTTGTGCAACATTGGTTGCTGAAGCTTCCAGCTACTTCGATCGCGTAATTGCTGCCCTAAGCTAGTTTTAATAACTAATTCTTAGGCCAAAAATCAATAACACTCTATCTACGAAAATTAGGAGATTTAAGAAATGAAATCCGTTCTTACAACTATTATCGCCTCTGCTGATGCAGCTGGTCGTTTTCCTAGCAGCTCTGACTTAGAGTCTGTACAAGGAAGTATTCAGCGCGCTGCCGCTCGTTTAGAAGCTGCTGAAAAGCTTGCTGCTAACTTGGACAACGTTGCTAAGGAAGCTTATGATGCTTGCATCAAAAAGTACCCTTACTTGAACAATGCCGGTGAAGCTAACTCCACTGACACTTTCAAAGCTAAGTGTGCTCGCGACATCAAACACTACTTGCGTTTGGTTCAATATTGCCTAGTTGTAGGTGGTACTGGTCCTTTGGATGAGTGGGGTATTGCTGGTCAGCGCGAAGTTTATCGTGCTTTGAGCTTGCCTACTGCTCCTTACGTTGAAGCTTTAAGCTTTGCTCGTAATCGCGGTTGTGCTCCTCGCGACATGTCTGCTCAAGCTTTGGTTGAATACAACGCTTTGTTAGACTACGCTATCAACTCCTTGTCTTAATTGACTTGTTGAGAGTTTTGGCTTCGGCCAACTCTTGAATCTGAACTGCAAAAACGACCTAGAATTTCTAGGTCGTTTTTGTTAGTAGATTATCTTTATTACTTCAAATAGTCAATTACAATTGAGATGCTGATCTAATTCTTCCTGTCGCTCGATCGTCTTAGTAATTCGATCTTCAAGGCAGCTCCACTGAAGCAGGTTTGGCAATGTGGGGCAAACCCCAACCAAGCTTTTCGCGCAATACTCGGAAAAATTCTGGAGCCTGTAAACGGATAAACTTGGCTGGGTAAGTCGATCGATTAACCAACACTCGATATTCTGGCTGAATGAAACAGCCCCCATTACCATCTACCACCATAATTAACCGAGTGGGATTAGCCGGGTAAATCACCACCGGCTCAGTATCCGAAAATACCAGCGCCCGCGAAGCCAAAGAATGAGGGCAAATTGGCACCAACTGTAAAGCTGCCACTCCCGGCGCAATTACCGGGCCACCGGCACTCAAAGAATAAGCCGTGGAACCAGTGGGCGTAGACAAAATAATGCCATCTGCCGCAATATCTACTGGGGCATGGTTGCCCACCTCAATTTCAAAGTGGCACATGCTAGTCAATGGCTCACGATGAATCACCATTTCGTTGAGACACAAGGCTTCCCAGAGTAAAGTGTCATCCTGTTTTACCTGCACCGTCAGCATCGCTCGTTCTTCAATTTCATACTGACCAGCGATCGCCAGTTCTAAGGCTTCTGGTAAATTGTTCACGAAAGTTTCAGTTAAAAAGCCCATGTGGCCAGTATTGACAGTCAAAGCTGGAATTCCCAACGGTGCCAACTGGCGCAGCGCAGCCAAAACCGTGCCATCACCACCCAGCACGATCGCAAACTTCATTGATCGATCAAAATCGGGCGGCACCAAAGACTCGATCGGAGTGTAACTAGCGGTAGCCGAGGGATGGGCATAGCCCAAAATTCCTCGCTTCCCTTCAGCCGTACAAACATCCCAGCCCAAATCCATAAATTTGTCTTGAATTTCGCGGGCTAAGCGGGTAGCAGTAGGCTTGCCTTCGTTATATATAATGCCAATCTTGGGCACGTTGGTACTCTGGCTCAAAATAATTTATGCACCTACTTAGCATTAAGCATAATTACTTAAAGCCATACTCAGTGCGGTTTAGCATCCAATGATCTTACCATGCTCTAGCATGGCAGGGCGAGGCAAGCACAACATTGACTTGCCATTGTGTCTAAACGAACTTAATAAAAGACCTTTTTCTTCTTGCTCTTGTTCGATTTGGATTCTTTGAGCTTTTCTTTTTCGTATTCTAGTTCCCGTAGTTTCTTCACAATCCGACCGAAGTACTCTTGTAAATATGCCTCGATCGTGGAATTATCTTTGGGGTCTAGTCCTAAAATTTGGTAAGTCTCAGTCATATCAGCATTCAAAGGCTTACCAGTGGCCAAAATTTCGGCAAAAGCTAACCGATCAGCAGAGTTCCAACTCCATTCAAAGAAAGTCGCAAACTTCCGCAAAGCTCCTAATACCCCTAATGGTACTTTTGTTACCTTGGCTTCTTTACCCGAAAGACGCTCACAGAGGCTAATAATTTCGTTACCGCTCCAAGCTTTGTTGCCAACAACAGGTAGTGTCTTACCTTTAGCGCCTTCTGCTGCCAATGCCTTCACTACAAACCTAGCGACATCCTGGGTATCCATAAAAGCAGTAGGAGCTACTTGACCAGCCATCCACACCGCTTGGCCTTCCAAAATCGGAATAGCATACTGACCAATAATTCCTTGTAAAAAGCCACAGGGACGCAGGATGGTGTAATTTAAACCCGATTCGGCCAAGAATTTTTCGGTGCAGTATTTGATATCCATCAAAGGAACCGATCGATATTTCTCAGCATCCAAGATCGATAAGAAAACAAACTTCTCAATTTTGGCCGCTACCGCCGCCTGAATCAAATTAACTTTACCGTCCCAATCGACTTCCTTTATCCCCAAAGAATCAGTAGCCCGCGCCGTAGCAGCGTCAATTACCTCAGTCACCCCCACCATGGCTGCCTTTAACGTTTCAGGCTGGCGTAAGTCTCCAAATACAATCTCGGCACCCCACTCTTTTAGAAATGCTGCTTTTCTGGAACTTCGTACCAAGCAACGCACCTCATAGCCTTCATCTAGAGCGCGTCGGGCGATCTGTCTGCCCAAAGTACCGGTGGCACCGACGATTAGTAAAGTCATTTATTAAATATAGAGTTAAGTAATGTAAATCTTTCCCTCAGATATTAACAGAATTATCGTGAATCGGAAACATAACGTTACACTTTTGCCAGAGATTGCGCCTCTGAGGTGGCTCCAAAATG
>JANOXZ010000163.1:0-3538 GCA_031418695.1 Synechococcales cyanobacterium VAR_35_metabat_10 | reverse complement strand
CAGCTCTGTATATTGCTGGGAATGGGCTAACCAAGATTGGGAGTAAGAAGAAAAATAGGCATAGTTTTCGTTAAAGATTTCATCGGGAGTCTCAAATTCTTCGAGCTGCACTAATAGACATCGATCGCATACATAGGCATGGAGCGGATAGAACTTTTCACCTAAATGCGCCTGCTCTGCTGGAATAAAAGCATTAGAAATAGGTGACATGCCCAAATCAGCAAAAGTTTGCTGTAAGGATTGGGAACAGAAACGGCATTGAGGGGCATGGATCATAGAGCAATTCTCTGGGTCAATTTTTAAGGAAAGCACGGTACCAATTGATCGTCTCGGCGAGTGCCGAATCTAAATCGTATTTGGGTTGCCAATTGAGCCGTTGCCGCGCTTTGGCTGCTGAGAGATATTGATGCTTTATTTCGTTGGTGGCTTGGTTAAGGACCACTGGTTTTAAATCCGATCGTTGCAGTAAATGTAAAACTTTTTCCACCATTTCGATTACCGAAATTTGCAGCTCGTTACTAAAGTTAAAAGCTTCTCCCCACAGGCTCTGGTCATCCATCATCGCCGCCAGATGTAGATAGGCCAAAACACCATCTTTGACATAGAAGTAATCACGGATATAGCTGCCATCACTACGGATCGTCACAGGCTGCGATCGCAGAGTAGAGCGAATAGTATCGGGAATCAACCGATTAAAATTCAGGTCGCCACCGCCATAAAAATTACCACAGCGAGTAATACAGATCGGCAGATTGTAGCTAACTGCGTAACTGCGACAGATTAAGTCAGCACAGCTTTTAGAAACATCGTAGGGGTGTTCACCACGGAGAGGGGTGTCTTCATCGTAGGGTAAAACTAAGCAGTCCCCATAGGCTTTATCGCTAGAGGCAACTACAATGCGGCTGACACCTCCAACCCGCCGACAGGCTTCCAACAGATTCCAGGTACCTTTAATATTGGCCTCGAAGGTGCCCAAAGGCTGACGATTAGCTACACCCACAATTGTCTGAGCCGCCAAATGAAAAACAGTGTCTACTTCGTATTCACTGAGAGTGCGCTCTAGTACCGTGATATCTTCGATCGACCCCGTAACTGTCGCTATTCGATCGGCTAAATCACCCTGAAATAAACGAGATTGGGGCACTCCATCTCGAACTATGCCAACTACTTTGGCACCTCTTTCGACCAGTGCCTCGGTCAACCAACTGCCTAATAGACCGGTGCAACCAGTCACTAAAACATTGCGATCTTGCCAAAAATTTGGCCAAAAATTCGGGTTTTGCATCACTTCAATTACCATACTTGCCAAGCTGCCTGACCAGAATTATACAGACGATTTAACACTTCTAATTCTCGATAGGTATCCATACATTGCCAAAAACCATTATGGAAATGAACTTGCAGCTCACCGCGCTCGGATAAAGTTTGCAGTGGTTTACCTTCAAAACTAGTAGAGTCATCTTCAATTAAATCCAGTACTTCTCGCTGTAAAACAAAATAGCCGCCGTTGATCCAACCCGTGGTAGTTTGTGGTTTCTCAGAAAAGTTCTGGACAGAATTTTGTTCGATCGATAACTCTCCAAAACGAGACGGCGGATGAACGGCTGTAACCGTTGCTAGTTTGCCATGGCTGCGATGAAATTCTAGCAATTTACCAATATCCACATTGGCAACCCCATCACCATAGGTGCCTAAAAAAGTGGTTGCTCCTACTTGGTCTAGATAGCAGCTCAACCGTTTCAATCTTCCCCCAGTGTTACTTTCTTCACCAGTATCGATCAGCGAAATACTCCAGTCTTCCTCGTTATGGCCGCTACCGAGTTTAGTGACTTGCTTGCTACCCAGTTCTAGCCGTACATCACTGTGGTTCCAGTCGTAATTAAAGAAATATTCACGGATCATCTCACCTTTGTAACCCAAGCACAGCATAAAGTCTTTAAAGCCATAGTGTGCATAGGTTTTCATGATGTGCCAAATCATTGGTCGATCGCCTACCATGATCATTGGTTTGGGGCGAAACTCCGTCTCCTCACGTAATCTGGTTCCTTTACCGCCACATAAAATTGCTACCGGGATATTTTTCATAACCAAAGATGCTAAGGAAAGTTTCTGGTGCGCTTAGCTACTAGGGATCTATGCTTAGACACTAGGACATGTTAGCTTCTTTGGTGCTGGTTTCAACGACCCGTATAATATTCTAAATAATAAAAAAATCCTTACCTACCATGACTGTTGCCGCTACTTTGCCCCATGTAATACAGCTTGCCCGCTGGATGGCCGCTGATTTTAGCAATCAGGCACAGGCTTGGGATAACCCGCCATTTTTTGCTCATATTCGGGTGGCCATGCGCCCGTTGCCGATCGAACTCCTGGATGGCATCAGTCTCTTTTTGGAACAAGCCTATGATATTGCCCTCAATGAACCATATCGGATGCGGGTTTTGAAGCTAGTCCCCAGAGATGAACTGATCGAAATCGAGAATTATCTGGTCACAGACGAAGCCGAGTTCTATGGAGCTGCTCGTCAGCCCACAAGATTGGCTAAATTGACCGCCGATCGCCTGACTAAGTTAGAAGGTTGTAGTCACCTAGTAGAACGCAAAGAAAACTGCTTCTATGGCTATGTGCAGCCTGGGAAACAATGCATTGTCAACCGCAATGGCCAAGATACCTATTTGGCCAGCACCTTTGAAATTGATGCCGATCGATTTAGCAGCCTCGATCGAGGTTGTGACCTAGAGACCGATCAAAGAGTATGGGGTTCGATCGCCGGGCCCTTTGAATTTGTCCGGACTGCCAGCTTTGCTGATGAGATAGCCAGCCCAATCACCCACTAACCACCAAAATCTGATACATTGAATCTCGATTCCCGATGCCCCATAAAGCATCTAGTACAGCCTCTACAGTCAGTATTTTGCCGATCTTGTATAGTCAATAACAGACGGAATCACACTTGACTCCAACACATGTATTCAAAAAAGTCTTTGATATGAAAGTTCTGGTTATTGGTGGTGATGGTTACTGCGGATGGGCAACAGCCCTGTACCTATCAGAGCGCGGCTACGAAGTGGCGATTTTAGATAGCTTGGTACGGCGACATTGGGATGCCGAACTTTGCATTCAGACGCTCACCCCGATCGCCCCCATCCAACAGCGGGTAGGACGCTGGGAAGAACTCACTGGCAAGTCTTTGCCCTTATATATCGGCGATATCAACAATTACAGCTTTCTCAGCGCCACTCTCCAAGAATTCAAGCCAGACTCGATCGTCCATTTTGGGGAACAGCGATCGGCTCCTTTTTCAATGATCGATCGAGAGCATGCCGTGCTCACCCAGACCAATAACGTGATGGGCACCCTGAACCTGCTCTATGCCATCCATGAGATGTTACCGGACTGTCACTTGGTCAAACTGGGCACCATGGGTGAATATGGCACCCCCAACATCGATATCGAAGAAGGCTACATCACAATCGAACACAATGGCCGTAAAGATACTCTTCCCTACCCCAAACAACCGGGTTCTTTCTATCACCTC
>JANOXZ010000162.1:0-3059 GCA_031418695.1 Synechococcales cyanobacterium VAR_35_metabat_10 | reverse complement strand
CCTCCGTACCCGAGAACAATGTGGACTCGTCCGTAAAACAGAAGGGCCTCGGCCAGGAAGCCGGGGTCCATCGGGTCGGATGCGGTGTCAGGACCTTCACCCTGGATGCAGATCGCCTCGAACACCAACCAATCATGGCTGCGATGGCCGACGTGCATTTCCAAGTGCGTAAAGAAGGTGTAGGTAAAAAAGCCCAAGAGCGCACCGTGGTCAAAATCGAACGATTAGAACCCCAGCGCCGCCGCGAAGAAATTGCCCAGTTAGCGGGAGGGCATTCTGCCGCAGACTCGATCGCCTTTGCTGATTCTTTACTTTCTCAAGCCACCGCTACTAAGAAATCAGCCGCTATCTTGGCCGAGAATCAGCCTCCTAGCAAAAAATCTCGCCGCCCGCACAAAAAGATTAAAGCAGTGCCCGTAAAAAAAGCCCGGTGAAACAGCCCAGTAAAAAAGTTTAGTGACCGATCCCCGATCGCCTGAGTTTGGTACAATTAGCTACTTACCGACCAGGCGAGGATGTCAACAATTGTCTTGTGCCCGCATTGAGCATTTTTCAGTTGTGTGTATCCGAGGTAAAAGCATAGTCCATCGACTCCACCCGACATCTAGCCTTGGTCTATTCCTCTTGATTTTCCATCTTCATAGTTTTTTCCAATATTCATGGCTAAGCAGCGCGTTCTTTCTGGAGTACAACCAACCGGCAACCTGCACCTAGGAAACTACCTAGGTGCCATTCGTAACTGGGTGGTCAACCAGGCTGAATACGAAAACTTTTTTTGTGTCGTAGATCTACATGCCATCACCGTCCCCCACGATCCTAAGGCGTTGGCCGAAAACAGCTACGCGATTGCCGCTCTCTATTTAGCCTGTGGAATTGATCTGGCTCACGCTAATATCTTCATTCAATCTCATGTACGTGCTCATAGCGAACTGGCTTGGCTGTTCAACTGTATTACCCCGGTTAACTGGTTGGAGGGGATGATTCAGTTTAAAGAGAAAGCCATCAAACAAGGTGACAGCGTCAGCATGGGCTTGATGGATTACCCGGTGTTGATGGCAGCAGATATTTTGCTGTATCAGGCTGATCGAGTGCCGGTAGGCGAAGATCAAAAGCAGCATCTAGAGCTGACTCGGGATATTGTGACTCGCTTTAATCATCTATTTGCAACTCCAGAGCAACCCGTGTTCAAAATGCCGGAGCCGTTGATTCTAGCCGAGGGTGCCAGGGTAATGAGCTTAACCGATGGCACCAAGAAAATGTCTAAGTCTGATCCTTCTGATCTAAGTCGGATCAATATTTTAGATAGCCCTGAACTAATTAAACAGAAGATCAAAAAATGTAAAACCGATACAGAGCGCGGTTTGAATTTTGATAACCCCGATCGACCAGAATGTCGTAATTTGCTTGGTTTGTATGCGATCGTCAGTGAGCAAACTAAGGAAGCCGTGGCGATCGAATGCCGAGAGATGGGCTGGGGGCAGTTTAAGCCGCTGTTGGCGGAGTCGATGATTGCTCATCTGTCTCCGATTCAGGCTAAGTATCAAGAGGTGATGCTCGATCGGGCTTATCTCGAATCGGTGTTACGGACTGGTCGTGAAAAGGCTGAAGCCGTCGCTGATGAAACTTTGGCAGCGGCAAAGGAAGCCTTGGGTTTTTCGGTTCCACTGTAATTGGAGTAGTTACTCCGCAAAATTTATTTAGATAAACTTTTTCATGAACAACTTCCAGCAGGCAGTCCAAAACGGTGAATTTCTAGTTACTGCCGAGGTAGCACCACCCAAAGGCAGTGATCCTAGCCACATGTTGGAATTTGCGAAATTACTTAAAGGCCGAGTACATGCGGTAAATATTACCGATGGTAGTAGAGCTGTGATGCGGATGAGTCCTTTGGTAGCGGCGGTATTGCTGTTACGGGAAGGGATTGAGCCAGTGTATCAGGTGGCTTGCCGTGATCGCAATCGGATTGGTATCCAGGGCGATTTGTTGGGTGCCCAAGCTTTGGGGATTAAGAATGTGTTGGCGCTGACTGGTGATCCGATGAAGGCTGGAGATTATCCAGATGCTAAGGGGGTTTTTGATTTAGAGTCGGTGCGGTTGTTGAAATTAATTTCTCAATTAAATGCGGGGCTAGATGGTAACGATAAATCTTTGCCAGATGGGGCAACTTCGTTGTTTCATGGTGGAGCGGTGGATCCACAGATTACCAGTCGTTCGTCTTTAAAAAGTCGCTTCGAGAAAAAGATTGCTGCTGGAGCACAGTTTTTTCAGAGTCAGTTGATTTCTGATTTTGATTTGTTGGAGCAGTTTATGAAAGAGGTAGCCTTACCTCAGGGTAAACCAGTGTTGGCCGGAATTTTTTTGTTGAAGTCGGCAAAGAATGCGGAGTTTATTAACCGCTGTGTACCGGGAGTACATATTCCTCAAGCAACTATCGATCGATTGGCTGCATCAGCTAAACCATTACAAACTGGGATCGAAATTGCGGCTGAGCAGGTGTTGTTAGCAAAAAAAATGTGTCAAGGAGTCCATTTAATGGCCGTTAAACGAGAAGACTTGATTCCGCGTATTTTAGATTTAGCCGAAATTAAAATCTAATTAAAAAGACCCCATTGGTTACCAATGAAGTCTTTTTATTATTTTGAAACTCTAAGCTTCAAGCTTAGAATCACGCAGAGAATTGACATCGATTTCGATTCCAGGACCCATAGTTGCTGAAATATAAATACTCCGCCAGTAACGACCTTTGGCACCAGGAGGACGGTTGCGATCGATGCTTTCTTGTAAAGCTTTGAGGTTGATCATCAAATCTTCGGCAGAAAAAGCGGCTTTGCCAAACATAACATGAACAATCCCGGTACGATCGGCTCTATACTCCAATTTACCTGCTTTAAATTCAGAGATCGCGGTAGCTAAATCGGTGGCTACAGTACCAGCTTTGGGCGAGGGCATCAAACCGCGTGGGCCGAGTACCTTACCTAGCTTAGCAATCTGCGGCATCATGTCGGGAGTAGCAATCAGCAAATCGAAATCCATCATGCCTTTTTGGATTTGTTCGATCA
>JANOXZ010000161.1:0-3468 GCA_031418695.1 Synechococcales cyanobacterium VAR_35_metabat_10 | reverse complement strand
GCACAAAATTTGGGATTAAAAGTACCAAAGTCTTACAAGATAACTGATGCTCAGCAGGTAATTGACTTTGATTTTACCAATGCCCAGCGTAAGTATATTCTCAAGAGTATTCCTTACGATTCAGTTAGACGGTTAGACCTGACTAAGTTACCCTGCGAAACTCCGGCTAAAACAGCAGCTTTCGTCAGATCTTTACCAATTTCGCCAAGTAAGCCTTGGGTAATGCAAGAATATATTCCAGGGCAGGAATATTGTACCCACAGTACAGTTCGAGATGGTCACTTACAGCTACACTGCTGCTGTGAATCTTCAGCATTCCAGGTAAATTACGAACATGTTGATCAGCCAGAAATTGAGAACTGGATTCGACAATTTGCGAATAATTTAAGTCTGACTGGTCAAATTTCTCTGGATTTCATTCGGGCAGATGATGATGGAGAGGTGTACGCGATCGAATGCAATCCTCGCACTCATTCAGCAATTACAATGTTTTATGATCATCCTGATGTGGCTACAGCCTATTTAGATTTAGAACCAATGTCTAAAACAGTGCAACCCCTAATAGCTAGCCGCCCCACATACTGGATTTATCATGAAATTTGGCGTTTGATAACACATCTCTGGTCGCCATCTCAAACCTGGGAGCGCTTACAAATTATTACTCAAGGCAAAGATGCGATCTTTGACTGGAACGATCCTCTACCGTTTTTATTAGTGCATCACTGGCAAATTCCACTATTGCTTTGGGGCAATTTGCGTCACCCTAAAGAATGGATTCGGATTGATTTTAATATCGGCAAACTGGTAGAAGTTGGTGGAGACTAATCATGAAACCATTAAGAGTTTTACATTTGGTGGGGTCAGCAGAAAATGAATTCTACTGCGACCTATCAAGGCTTTATGCCCAAGATTGCTTAGTAAACACAGCTAATCCCGATCAATATGAATTTTACATCGCGTACATTTCACCAGATCGACAGTGGCGATTTCCAGATTCATTAGATCTAAAGTCGATAGCCGCTGCCCAATCACAACCGATCGCTACTGCTATTAAAATACTGATCGATTTACAGATTGATATAGTAGTACCTCAGATGTTTTGTATTCCAGGAATGACTCAATATCGTACCCTGTTTGATCTACTCCAAATCCCCTACGTGGGAAATGTGGCAGAGCTGATGGCACTGACAGCCAATAAGGCCAAAACTCGATCAGTAGTTGCCGCTGCTGGTGTGCCAATCCCGGCTGGTGAAATTTTGCAAGCGGGCGATCGACCGACCTTAGAATTACCGATCGTAGTTAAGCCTTTAAATACAGATAATTCTTTGGGAGTTGCTCTGGTAAAAGATATGGCAGGTTTAGACATAGCGCTAAAAACAGCTCTAACCTATACTAATGAAATACTAGTAGAAAAATTCATTGAGCTGGGGCGAGAAGTACGCTGTGGAATTATTGTCCGAAATGATCAATTGATTTGCTTACCACTGGAGGAATATGCTCTAGATACAGCTACTAGACCTATTCGCAGCTATGCCGATAAGTTAAAGCAAAATGCCGACGGCGATTTAGACTTCGCCGCTAAAGACAACACTAAATCTTGGATTATTGATCCTAGCGATCCAATTACTGAAAAAGTATGGATGATGGCCAGAAAATGCCATACTGCTCTAGGCTGCCGCCACTATAGCTTATTCGATTTTCGGATAGACCCTCAAGGAGAACCTTGGTTCTTGGAAGCAGGACTATACTGTTCTTTTGCTAAGACTAGTGTACTATCAACAATGGTTCAAGCCACTGGGCTTTCTCTACATGATTTTTTTCAAGAGACGTTTGCAGATGCGATGCAGTAACTCAATCACTTGCCCCAGCTCTCATCAAAATCTCCACCGCAGCAGTTGCCCTCATACATTGGCGAGCTTCACTTAAAGCCGTCATTCCCCAACGATTACTTGGAGAAACATCAGCTCCCCCAGCCAGCAAAATAGTCATAGTTTCTAAACGGTTTCTTCCAGACGGTTGCGATCAAAGATATCAGCCTGTCGATCGAGCAACAAATCCATCACATCTCGCTTATCCGATTCCGCTGCGTACATCAAGGCGGTGTAGTTACTGGCATTTTTGGCATTGACGATGGCTCCTCGATCGAGCAAAAGCCGCACAATTTCTAAATTGCCTTCTGTAGCTGCCCACATCAAAGCAGTATTGCAGCCTCCCAGCGCCTTAACTCCACTGGTGTTGGAATCCGCGCTCTGGTCTAGCAGAGCTTGGGCTTCCGAAAGGTTGCCTTGAACTACGCTGCGGATTAGTCGATCGTTGATCTCACTCATTAGGCTGTAAATGTTGCAAACACTCCTAATTTAGCTCCAGTAGAAAAAATCATCCCTCTGACCGGCAAAGCCTTGAAAACGAAGCTCAAAGAACTCTCCCACCTAAAGAAAAGTGAGACAGCGAAAGCCTGCGGATATTACTCTGTAGCTAAAGATGGCAAAATTAAAGTGAGCCTCACCAAATTCTATGATGCTGTACTACAGTCCCAAGGCATCAGCATAGACGACAAACCCAAAGCTGATGGCAGAGGGCGTGAAGCCAGCTATCTAGCTACTGTTCACAAAAATGGTCAGATTTTGATTGGTGCCGCATATACCAAGGCTTTGAACTTGGTTCCAGGTGACGAGTTTGAAATCAAAATGGGCTATAAACATATTCACTTGAAAGCGATCGATAAAGAAGCTGAGGCTTAACCGATTTCGCTAACGGCAATGTTTTGATACTTGTTACAGAGTCTCAAAACATTGCCCAGCAAACCACTTGCCTTCGCTGAATCTATGGCTTCACAGCCACTAAATCTATTTCCTGCAACTTCCTTGTTGTCAAACTCCACTTTCAGGTTGTGAATCAGTAGATATCATCAATAACACTCCAGCTCACCGCACTTACTTTTGCATCTAAGCTCAGCAGACTAACGATTTTTTCCAGAAAAGCTTCATCTCGATTAAGTGATAGCAAATCAGCATATAACTCTATTCGATTGATAATTCCCAAATCGTTGCTACTTAAAGACTTTAATTGCATTTTTCCGCCATTTACACTCTGAAGTAATAATGCTCGAACGTAAGCTTCGTGTTTTTCTAGACAGATTACTGAAAGACGATGGCAAACTTCTGCCTCACTTGTTTTAAGTGCATTTTTATTGAAACTATGACCTATTGGACGCAGCAAAATATTTGCCATTAGTACAGCAACCGTTCCGGTAAAAGCGTGGGGAAATAGCCCTGACCCAGATAAAGATCCGATCGCTGCTGCACACCAGATAGTTGCCGCCGTGTTTAAGCCCCGAATACTCACTCCGTCTCGCAGAATTACACCTCCACAGAGAAATCCAATTCCAGAGACAATTTGTGCTGCAATCCGAGTAGGACTCGCATCACCTGGAGTTAGTACAGATAACATTACAAACAACGATGCACC
>JANOXZ010000160.1:0-2261 GCA_031418695.1 Synechococcales cyanobacterium VAR_35_metabat_10 | reverse complement strand
TCCAACACCAAACTTTTGACCTAGCACCGAATTTACGCAGACTTTCACATTTTGCCACAGACTCCCTCTGATGAACCAGAAGTCACAAATTCTGGTTTGCTAATCCTACTCATCGGCATACTGGTTTTTCATGGAAGGAGTGTATGGTTAGTCTGAAAAGCTACAATTGAGCTTGTTAGACAAATTCTATCCTTCAAGGGAGTTGTCATGGTTATAGCCACAGCCAAAACGGAAAAATGGGTTGCCGAGCACGAAGTATCTCTGGAAAAGAATCACTCTACCTTTACTCTCGTTTTACCCGCAGAAATATATCTGTATGTTACACCAGAGCAGTTTGAAGAGTTAGCTCGTGTTAATCGAGATCTGAGGTTGGAACGGAATGTTAATGGAGAATTAATTGTGAGTCCACCAACAGGTTGGGAAACCGGCAGGAGAAATTTTAGCCTGATTGGGCAGCTTTACTGCTGGTGCGAAGACAATAGTTCCTCTGGGGAAGCTTTTGAATCTTCAACGGGCTTTATTTTGCCCAATGGTGCTAATCGATCGCCTGACGTTTCTTGGGTCAGCAGTGCCCGTTGGAATGCTCTGACGACTGAACAAAAAGGGACTTTTCCGAATATTTGTCCTGATTTTGTAGTAGAACTGCGTTCTGGCTCAGATAATTTAGCGCCTCTACAAGAGAAAATGCGAGAGTATCTAGAAAATGGTGCAGTGTTAGGATGGCTAATTGATCCTAAAAACCGCCAAGTAGAGATCTATCGAATTGGCCAGGAAGTTGAAATTCTAAAAAGTCCATTGGAGCTTAATGGCGAAAATATCTTACCGGGATTTGTCGTTAATTTACAGAAAACTTGGTCTATTTAGGTGCAGGCAAGAGGGTTTACCTTGTCAAAAGCCGCCATAATTGTGGTTCAATGAAAGGTTCTTGGGTAACTTGAAAGCATATAGTCAAATTTCCCGTCCACATCCAGATTTACCGATTGCGATGACTCTTATCTCCCAACCCCGTCTCGGCCTGCAACATACAATGAGCCAAAATTGGCCGGGGTTGATCGCCGCCTATCGGGAATATTTGCCAGTGACCGACAGCACTCCGATCGTCACTTTACACGAGGGTAATACCCCGCTTATTCCGGTGCCTACTATTGCGGCAGCGATCGGGCGCGGCGTAGAAGTATTCATTAAGTACGACGGCTTAAACCCCACCGGCAGCTTTAAAGACCGAGGCATGACCATGGCAGTCACCAAAGCCAAAGAAGCCGGAGCCAAAGCGGTAATCTGTGCCAGTACCGGTAACACCTCCGCTGCGGCTGCCGCCTACGCCATCCGCGCTGGCATGAAGCCATTTGTGCTGATTCCCGATGGCTATGTGGCCTTGGGTAAATTAGCTCAAGCTTTGTTATACGGAGCTGAAGTCCTGGCCATTAAAGGCAACTTCGACGATGCCCTCGAAATTGTGCGAGAGATGGCCGAAAACTATCCGGTTACTTTGGTGAACTCGGTGAATCCCTACCGGCTAGAAGGCCAAAAGACAGCGGCTTTTGAACTGATTGATATGTTAGGCGATGCCCCAGACTGGCTATGTATTCCGGTTGGTAACGGTGGCAACATCAGCGCCTATTGGATGGGCTTTTGTCAGTTCCACCAGGCTGGTAAGTCGCAGAAGCTGCCGCGCATGATGGGTTTCCAGGCGGCTGGTTCGGCTCCTTTGGTGAGCGGTGAGAGAATCAAGAACCCCGAAACCTTGGCTACGGCGATTCGGATTGGCAACCCAGCCAACTGGCAGAAGGCGATCGATGTGCGAGATGCCAGCAAAGGTGAATTTAACGCTGTCACTGATGCCGAAATTATTGATGCCTACCGGTGGTTAGCAGGCAAAGAAGGGATTTTCTGTGAGCCAGCTAGTGCAGCTTCGGTGGCTGGTTTATTAAAAGTAAAAGACCAAGTACCCGATCGAGCCAAAGTGGTTTGTGTCTTGACTGGCAATGGTTTGAAAGACCCCGACACCGCCATTAAATCTAGTCTCAGCCAATGCCAAACCGGTATTGCTCCCGATTTAAAGTCGGTGGCTACAGCCATGGGCTTCTAGGCCGTGCTACGATGTGAATCCTTATTAGTTACCGAATAATGCTGCCAAAACGTGTTCAGTTTGACTCCACCTATGTAACCCTCACGGCCGAAGAGTTGATCGATGCGGCTTCTAACCGCTACCGAATCACTGTCCAGGTAGCTAGTCGCGCTAAAAAGCGCCACCGCTATGA
>JANOXZ010000159.1:0-2078 GCA_031418695.1 Synechococcales cyanobacterium VAR_35_metabat_10 | reverse complement strand
AGCAAAATTTACAGCTTGACTGCCACGATTGACAAGAGTAACTTCGAACCTGACATTATTACTTTTTGAATCGATCGATTTGACTGCCATTTCAATGCCTTGATCTGCTCTGATGATCGGTAGTTTAGTAATTGGGACTCCAGCTTTGGGATCGTTTGCCACAGCAGTTTCAAAAGCTTTTGCTTGTTGTTTAGCCTCTTTAATTTGTTGAGTATTTTTCCTGGGATCTTCAGCACCCATCTGTTTTTTGACATTAGCAATTAGATCTTTTTCTTGTAACAGTTCCAAGCCTTTAGTTGGGAGGTTTTGGGAATTGCCACCTTTACTATTATTTGGACGGATATCTGGCTGGGTTACACCTTTGAGTGCTTCATGCCCCGAGATAAAACCGATAATACCGCTAGTAATTCCTGCTGCTAGCATAAAAAATAGGAGCATACTAGTCAATAATAGATTGCGATCACCTTTGATACTTTTTTTCATAGATAATGGTTAGTAACTGGTCGAAAGTCGATATTTGATGATTTCCCGCTTACCTGTAGTCATATACTCCTCAGCAAAGGCAAATAAATCATCATACTTTTTAGATGTTAAGAATAGTCCGATCGCGACAACTATCAATAGTCCGATCGTCAAACACTGATAAATCACAATAACAACCAGGGCAGGCGGGCGGGGTGTAAATTCGGACATCGCAGTAAATGGTGAATACTCAATCGCGATCAACAATACTAGTTTACTCCTGGTGCTGCTATCATCGATCTATTTTAAATTGATGGTACCCCATAGCTACACTGTCTCACCGCAAGCGGCTCGATTCGTTAAGCAAGGGGATTCATGCACAGCCCATAATCGGACTCGCAAAGGTGTCATCAAAGCACCACTACTGACTCCATCAAGATTGATACCTAATGTTGCCGCTACTTTTCGGATTATATTGCCAGCACCATTGCAATCTGCATTGATTTTAGTGCCATTCGACGAACGATATAAACCGCGTTTTAATCGCTTTCCACTTGACACCCACCCTTCGGGTTTTTCACCGAAAACAGGTAGCGAGTCCGAATCTAGAAAGCTAGCTTTGGAAGTATATGATTCTTCAGTCTCTACAAACCTAATCCCATGCTGTTCGCACAATTGAGCAATGCGATCTTTAAGTTTTCCCGTTGGGACTTGCACAAACTTCTGATTAGTTTTCTTTCCCATATTTACATCATCTTTTTGACCTTTGTTCCAGCCAAATACAACAGTGCCAATTCGACGGTAGATACAATGATTAATTACCAGCCTAGCCGCTTTCTTGACAGCATCTCTAACCTGCCTATTGCGTTTCTCAGTGATAGCAGATAAGGTTTTAGACCAAAAGGCTTGAGGCTTATTTGCTTTGATGTTTGCGACTTGTTTATTGTAGAACTGATTGAGTGATTTGAGATGTAGACCATCGATAAGAAAGCTAGTCCCAACGTTGCTAATACACGTTAACCAGTTATTTAAGCCATGATCGATTCCTAGCACTCTACTATCATCTACATCAGCAGTTACGGTTTCAATTTTGTAGATCAATTCTAAATAGAAGCAACCATTTCGAGGTAAAATTCGATATTCTTTTATCGATTTGTAATCTAGATTTGATGGCATTGGCATATAGAAAGCATCAATCCCAAACCATGCTTTGATTTTGCTGCCAAGCGGAAACCTCAGCCCTTTATCCTTTAATTTCACATCGTTTTTAAGAAATGTTACTACGTTCAAACCGTCTTTGGTTCGATAGTTAGGTAATCTAGGTTTCTGGTCTACAGTTCCCTTTTTAATGCCTTTCAGCAAACCGATGAAGGAGTTGAACGATTCAGCTACAGATGTCAGGCATTGTTGCGCTACATGGCACTGAAAAGCTTTAAAATGTGGATTGTTTCCGAGGATCTTATGAAGTTCGTATTGGGAGCATCCCACTTTTTATTTAGCGGTCGCAAATTAATCTATTGAGGTAAGCGCAACGATGGGCTAGTACTTGAGGAACATTTTCAGCTTTCCACTGCGCCCCAGAAATTTTTGTCCGGCGATCGATCTGCTTAATAGTA
>JANOXZ010000158.1:0-4936 GCA_031418695.1 Synechococcales cyanobacterium VAR_35_metabat_10 | reverse complement strand
GCTGCTTTTGCTAAGATAACTGGCAATCTAGCACTAACTGCTGCGGACTTTACTGTGTCCGAACAATTCTAAAATTTACTGATTAATTAATCAGCAAAGGGCTAGCGATCGCTGGCCCTTTTAAATTGTCATTTTATTCATACCATCCGGGCAAATCACAGATGATCACTAATTGCAGTGATCACAGCATCAAATTATCAAAAGTAACAGAGTATTAAAATTTATACTACATCTATGACAACAGTGTTTACAGTAAGACCAATATGTCCTAATTTATCCTGAATTTTAATACCATGAGCCTAGATCTTTCCAGCTTAAAATTTACGAACCAAGCTGATCTCATTCCTGCCTCGGGAACTACGGAAATAATCAACGCCGCTCTTGTCAACACCCTCGGTGGTGACGACATCATCACGGGCTATGGAGAGACACTACGCAACATCCTGTTTTATGGTTCCCTCAACGTGGGCATCTACAATGGATCTGGTGGTGTAATTAATACCGGCGATGGTTCTGATAACATTGCTGGCTATGGTGGGGTAGGTCTTTTTAATGATTTGAACGCCACTATTAGCACTGGTACTGGTAATGATACAGTCAGTGGTTGTGGGTGTGATTATGGCGATGACTTCAAAGGAATTTTGAACTCTGGTACGATCAATACTGGCAGCGGAGGCGATACGGTCATTGGGAATGCCAATGGCAACTATAGTGGCGGCATCGTCAACGGTGGCACCATCAACACTGAGGATGGCAATGATAGCGTTTTTGGTAGCGGTGCGGCTGGCGGCATCAACAATATTGGGTTATCTGATGGTAAAGGCGGCCTGATCGATACGGGCAACGGCAACGACGATATTTTTGGCGAAAGCGATCAAGACTGGGGAATTTACAATGGCTACCTCAGTGCGATTAATACTGGCAACGGTGATGACAGTATTGTGGGCATTACTACGGGTGGTGATGATGCTGGCATCCTGAACTATGAACTCGCTACTATCAATACTGGCAGTGGCGATGACACGATCATCGGTACCGGCAAACGCGGTATTTGGAACGATGGCACTATTGATACTGGCAATGGCAATGACTTGGTTAATGCGCTCAATGGCGGCTTCAGTGGCAAAGGCAAAATTTTGCTCGGAGAGGACAATGACGTAATAGTAGGATTCGGCAGCGGCAATTTTAATGGTGGAAATGGCATAGATATGCTGGAATTGGTCGCAGGGAAATACACAATCGGGATATCAGGATCCGCAGTGAGCTTCACAAGTAACAATGTCGTAATGAATACTTCAGAATTTGAGAAGCTCATAGCTGGTAGCTCAATGTCTGACTTCTCCAGCTTTACTAATGGTCAAACCATCACTGTTAGCTAACCTTCTCCTGCCAGCAAAAATAAAGTATACAGCTTGTGGGGCATGGCAAATTTTAAAGCCCGCCCCCATTAGAATTGATCGTTTGCCCGGTAATCCACTGGGCATCGTCTGTGGCAAGCCAAGCAATCAGTCGCGCGGCATCTTCTGGCTTTCCCCAACGCCCTTGAGGATTAGCAGCACGTACAAAGTCAAAGACTTCGGTGTTAGCCCAACCGGTATCAGTCGCACCGGGGTTCACAGTATTTACAGTAATTCCTCGATCAATTAAATGAGCAGATAAACTCATCGTGAGCTGCTGTAAGGCTCCTTTGGAAGCCACATAGGCAAGCTCGGCAGGCATCGGATTAAGCTGTTGCCCAGAGGTTAACAAAATCACTCGCCCACCAGCGTTTTTATGATGTTGAGCAGCGAAAGCTTGAGTCAACAGCAATGTACCTCGCACGTTTACCTGAAAGTGCATATCAATATCGGCTGCGGTTAATTCTTCTAAATTACCCATGGTGCTATAGGTATGGTTGGCAACCAAAATATCAATGTGGCCAAAGGTTTGCACCGCAGCCTGCATAACTTGCTCAGGCACCACAGCATCAGAAAAATCCCCTTCGGCATGAGCAATTTTAGTACCATGTCCTTGCAGCCTAGTGATCAATGCCGAAATGCCATCAGAATCAGCGCCCCACTCTCGATCGGCATCATAGGGAGTAAAGGAATGAATAAAAACATCTGCGCCCAGCATGGCTAGTTGGTTGGCGATCGCAAAACCAATGCCTTTCCGCCGACTGACACCCGTAACTAGAGCGACACGACCTTTTAGAACAGCTTCAGGCATAATTGACATATCTCCAAATACGGTTTTTGCTGATCGCTCAGCAGCCAACAGATTCTATTGATACTATCATTGCGAACGTCCTCGATTTTCCTTACCTTAGTGAAATAGCACTTTTTCCGTCTCTCTATGACCTCTTCGATCGCCGACCAACCAAGCATCGCCAACCAAACCTGGGAGTGGCGTGGATACTCAATAAATTATTGGCAGCAAGGAACAACAGGAGTGGCGGTGCTATTGATTCATGGCTTTGGTGCCGGAGTTGGTCACTGGCGCAAAAATATCCCGTCATTGTCTGATGATTGCCGCTGTTACGCGATCGATCTTATTGGTTTCGGGGCCTCGGCCAAGCCCACTCCTGGTAGCGAGATCGATTACACCTTCGAGACTTGGAGTGCTTTAGTCCGAGATTTTTGTCGAGAGGTGATTGGGTCATCGGTCTTATTAATTGCTAACTCGATCGGCTGTGTCGTAGCCATGCAAGCCGCCGTTGATGAACCAGAATTAGTCCAAGGCTTAGCGCTGCTCAATTGCTCGCTGCGATTACTCCATGAGCGCAAACAGCTCACTCAGCCATGGTATAAGCGAGTCGGAGCACCAATATTACAGCAGGTTTTACAAAACAAATCGATCGGCTATTTCTTTTTTAACCAGCTCGCTAAACCGGCAACCGTCAAAAAGATTTTGCTGCAAGCCTATGGTCGCCCAGCATCTGTCACCGATGAACTAGTGGATATTTTGATGAAGCCAGCAGCAGATCAAGGAGCTGCTGATGTGTTTTTAGCTTTTACTGCCTATTCTCAGGGGCCATTACCCGAAGATTTATTGCCTCACCTCAGTTGTCCCACCATATTTCTCTGGGGCGAAGATGATCCTTGGGAACCGATCGGACTTGGTCGGGAATTTGCTAAATATCCGGCAGTAGAAGAATTTATTGCTCTACCTGGAGTCGGCCACTGCCCTCAAGATGATGCTCCAGACTTAGTGAATCCAATTTTGCTGACCTGGATTTGTAAGATGGCCACTGACAAAAACACCTAAAACTGGATAGTAAAGTTAGACTTTGGGACATTTTCGCTGACGACCACTATTTTGAATCCAAATTAGGTGTTGAATTCGACCTTGCTGATTTTTGACGAACTTGTATTTTCCGACTGTCCCCTTGTTCGGACTAATCACCACAAATTCGTCACCATTTTTGGCATTAGTCTTATTGAGTTTTGCCTTACCCTCAGCGGTTTCAGCAAATAGCTGGTTGTTCTCAGTATATACTTTCACTGCGTAACGACCAAAGTCATAATTACCAATATAATCATCAATAGAATTAGCAGATTTGGTGATATTGAAAGATTGCAACCAATTCCCAAATGCCACTGGCCAAGTAGCTAGATTCGCTAGCAATTGATCGCGTATTCCTGGCACAGCAAATAGAGTACCAGCCACAATCAAAAGAAACCAACGCCTAAATCGCTTTTTGGGCAATCCCTGACGATCAGCAGCCGCGATATATTTACCAAAGGTAATTTGATTTATTTCACAGAGATTGATTGAAGTTGGCTCTGTTGAACCAGCTTCCATAATCCGAATTGCACTCGATGATTCGCCACTAGTTTTAGCAAGCATTTTTTCTTGGGAATCATATAGATCTAAAGCAATTGGCCTACCTATTTTTAGAAAAGCTTTGGCTAACCCCAACCACTTAGACTTCACAAAACCAACCTGTATTTTTTTGACCTGATTAATCTTGACCTGCTGAGGATACCTGTAAATACTAGCAATATCGCGGTTGATAATATCGCCAGACAGAATTTTGGTACCATGGAGAAATATCTTATCCCAGGTGGCCAACATCCCAATCTCTTGAATCATTCGCTCATGATGCTCACCACCCACCCGCTCGATCGACAATCCATCTAAAACCTTACCTTTCAGCTCTTCATCTAACAATAAACCAATCACTGAAGCAAATAATTTTTCATGGGTTTTTAATTTATTATCTTGCTGACCCAGATAATCTTGTAACCGATCGGGTGTAACGACATCTGGATTTCTGGAAATGGCTAAATCGGTAATTTCTAGGTTGGAATTCATAAAAATCAGCTTCTGACACACTCGACGTGGCTGTATCTGAATACCTTGGTCACAAAGATACTCCACTAAGAGCTTCATTTTAAAGGTGTTCAGATCTAACACATCTTCATGGGCTGTCACTTTCCCCCTCGAACTGGTCTGTACCCATTGTCCATTCTTAATCTCTAAAGTTCCAGCCCAGTTTTTGCATTCGATAACATACAAATTTTTTGCCGTCACCACAATCAAATCAATTTCCCGCCGCCGTCTATTGCGAGGATCTGGTATCCTTTTAGCAGCAAAAGAATAACATCCTTTGAAACTATAGTTCTCATTAACAATCGTCCGCAATAAATCTTCAGCATCTCGACCAGCCAAAACCCACCCATCTTCTTGGACGGGGTCAATGTCAGTCTTGCGAATGATATGCCATGCATTAAAGTGTTCTCGCCAACTAGCCATGGTTATTATGGTGAGCAGTTCTCACGATATTTTTGTAGATAACTAGCTAAGATGATAACAAAAAGCTTTCAAATTTCCTTACAAAGTGAGAAAAATCACTATGACTGGGGTGAAGCCGTTCCTAGCCCCAACTTCTTTGGCCGGACAGCCGAACTGGCTAACTTAGAAGAATGGATTCTTCAAGATAACTGTCAGTTAG
>JANOXZ010000157.1:0-18016 GCA_031418695.1 Synechococcales cyanobacterium VAR_35_metabat_10 | reverse complement strand
AAGAAGGGGAATGGTTTCCGATCGAAATCTCTGTTAACAACATCGCCCTAGACGATGATCGAATCGTAATTATCCGCGATATCACCGATCGGCAACAGGCTGCTGCCAAACTGCGAGCTAAAGCAGTCCAAATGCTAGACCTAAATGAATCGCTGACTGCCAGCAATCAATCTTTGCTGCAAATTAACCATGAACTAGACCAGTTTGCTTACATTACTTCCCATGATTTAAAAGCGCCACTGCGGGCGATCGCTAGCTTATCTGAGTGGATCGAAGAAGACCTAGATAAATTGATGCCTGCTGAAACTCGATCGCAAATGCACTTACTCCGAGGCCGAGTTTACCGGATGCAGGCGCTGCTAGATGGTCTATTAGAATATTCACAAGCCGGACGTAGAAAAATTTCGGTTACTTCTGTAGATGTAAATAGTCTACTTACCAAAGTGATTCAATCTCTGATACCTCCTGCTACTTTTGCTATCAAGATAGAGTCTTCTATGCCTATTTTTGATACCCGAGAACAGCCTCTGCAACAAGTATTTAGACATCTCATCGATAACGCTATCCGGCATCATTTCACAAAAACTGGTATAGTGATAATATCAGTAGTCGATCAGGGCGATCGATACGAATTTGCTGTAGCCGACGATGGTGAAGGCATCGAACCACAGTTTCAAGAAAAAATTTATACTATATTCCAAACCCTCAAGCCTCGAGACCGCCATGAAAATATCGGAGCAGGATTAGCAATCGTCAGAAAAATCGTGGCCTCACAGGGCGGCAAAATTTGTTTGGAATCAACCTTTGGCAAAGGTTCTACCTTTCGATTCACTTGGCTGAAACAGCCAATCATCAGGGAAAAAGCGCTCGCGGGGCAATCAGAATAATGGAAAATCTCATGTTAAATATTCTACTGGTGGAAGATGATGAAGTGGATGTGATGACTGTCCAACGCGCCTTCAAAAAAGGCAATATCACTAACCCACTGTATATTGCAGGTAACGGGTTAGAGGCTTTGGCCATGCTCAGAGGACAACCAGGACAACCATCTTTAATTCCCTGTGATCGAAGACTCATTTTATTGGACTTAAATATGCCTAAAATGAATGGATTAGAGTTTTTGCAAGAACTACGAGCAGATCCCACAATTCGGCAGATTCCGGTGGTAGTGCTAACCACTTCTAACGAAGAACAAGATCGCATCCATGCCTATGACCTCAATGTAGCTGGTTATATCCTTAAACCAGTTACCTTTAGCATTTTTGTAGAATTGATGATCACATTAAATAAATATTGGACTCTGTGCGAGATGACGTAGCCCTTAATGGAGCAAATAACATGGAAGAAACTCTCCACATATTAATTGTCGATGATGATGAAGTCGATCGCATGGCGGTACGACGAGCTTTGATGCAGTCTGGGTTATCTTTGGTTCTAACCGAAGCAACTACCTATGCTCAAGCAATCACCTTCCTCGAAACCAACTTATTTGACTGTACTTTTTTGGACTATGGACTCCCTGACCAAAATGGCTTGAATCTGGTACAAACTGCTCGCCGTCTTAATATTAGACATCCTCTAGTAGTTTTAACAGGGCAGGGCGATGAAAAAATTGCCGTGGATTTGATGAAAGCTGGTGCCACAGATTATTTGGCTAAATCCCAAATTTCGGCGACAACCCTCGCTCAAATTCTGCGCAATGCCATTCGCATCGATCGAGCAGAAAGAGAAATCCGTCAAGCTAATCAGCAACTCCAGCAAAAGAATGAGCTTCTACAACAACAAAACAGTGACTTAGCAGAACAGCGAACCCAGATTGAAATGCAAGCTCTCCAACAAAAAGACTTTATTGCCCATCTTACTCATGATCTGCGTACTCCCCTGGTAGGAGCAAATTTGATGTTCGACTTATTTAAAAAAGAGGCGTTTGGTGCATTGTCCCCTGAAATGCACGATGCCCTAAATGCGATGGATCGCAGTAACCAAAATCTGCTCGAATTGGTAAATACGCTACTGGAGGTACATTGCTATGAGTCTGGTAACAAAAATCTGACGCTGACGAGCTGCAACATGTGGGAAATAATTCAAGGTGTAGTGCAAGAACTTCAACCATTAGCTCAATATAAATCAGTTGTTCTTAGTGCCTCTAATGATGTTCATGACCCCGATTCTTTAAAAGTATTAGGTGATTGCCAAGAAATCCGGCGAATGATTGCTAATTTGGCTGGTAATGCCCTCAAATTTACTGATTCTGGCAATATTGAAATTCGTTTGAGCTTTTTGCTTGCCGACGAAGTGGCCGACAACGGCTGGGTTTCGATCGAGACTCAGGATACTGGACTAGGAATGTCTGCCGAGGAGCAAGATGTTATATTTCAACGCTTCCGCACTGGTAATCACCGCAGAGCAGGTAGTGGTCTGGGGCTGCATCTAGTGCAGCGTATTGTAACTACGCATTCTGGCACAATTACTGTTATTTCTGAACCAGGGAAAGGTAGTCTTTTTAAAGTTCGTTTACCCGCTATAAAGTAACAATAAAATGTATTATGCGTAATAGTAAACTTACCACTTCAGAGCGCTCTCACCGTCAACTAATCGCCGCTTACTATCAGCCTCAAACCAAGCAATAATAGATTCGGGAGTTAGTTCTTCGATCGGCACCCCCTGATCAACAGCAATTTTAGCCAACAGCCGTAGAGAAGAAATGGTGATTCTAGCTAAAAACTTTTCATGAGTTGGTAGCAGCGCTCGATCGACAGATGCCGCTTCAGCAGTAGTAATATATTCTTGGGGATCCATAATACAATCAATAAAATGCCAGCTTTAGTGTAACCGGCAATGGGATGAATTCTAGAGTAGCAAAAATCTACAGCGGACAGCTCTCGATCGATT
This sequence comes from Synechococcales cyanobacterium VAR_35_metabat_10, assembly GCA_031418695.1. Classification (GTDB taxonomy): domain Bacteria; phylum Cyanobacteriota; class Cyanobacteriia; order Cyanobacteriales; family Chamaesiphonaceae; genus JAAFHZ01. Next base: position 15,124 of record JANOXZ010000157.1, on the reverse strand, counting down.
TCAAAGTAGCCTGCAATAACTCGGTGACCTGCTGCTGCTGTGGCTCCATTTCTTGCTGCATCGCTTGCCACCGATCGACATTTCCCTGTAACCGCTTAGCAATAATATGCATTAAACGCTGCGCCTCCAAAGTGCTTTTTTGAGTCGATTCCACCGTCTCTTGTTCCAACAAACGAGTCAGACTGCGCATTTCTCCCACGATCGAAGATAGCTCCTCTGCCGATAACTTACTAGCAGCACTGGCTTTTAGAGCCGATCGAATATTGCCCTCCGCCTCAGTCATGGTTTTAGTCGCCATCCGCATCACAGCCTGCTTCTCCCGCATCCGCGCACTGGTCAGCGCCAGCCCGGTCTGCATCGCAATCTGCCGGACTCGTTCAATTTCGGCAGGGAGCCAGTGGCGGTACTCAAAGCAGTGGTGAGCCACCAATAAGCCCAGCAATACACCGTTATCTAACAGAACTGGAGCCACCAAATTAGACTTGACCCCAATTTTATTCAGAGTTTTTAAATAGCAATTGCTCATCCCAGCAGTATGAATATTATCGATCGCCCTCACCCGACCGTTTTGATACTGCTCACTATAGTGATAGTCAAAACAAGGATCTACAATTACTCGCCCTAAAATCGGTGACAGAGCAGGCTGAGTAACTTCTGCCGCAATTTTGCCCATGGAGCTGGCTTGCAAACTATAAACTACCACCCGATCGCACTTCAGCAACCGGTGAGTTTCACTTACCGCAATCTGTAAAGCCTCTAGGCGATTACGGCTGGCATAAAGCTTTTCGTTAATTTTGGGCATTAGCTCCCGCCATTCATTCACCTGCCGTAACTCATCGCGCAGCTCGGCACATTCGATCGACTTAGCCAAATGCACCATGGCGTAGCCGACCTGGGTGGCAATTTGGATTGATAGGTCAATCTCACTACTCTGCCATTCCCGAGGTGCAGCGCATTGGTGCAACACCAACAGGCCATAAATTTCATTGTGTGCCGAAAGGATCGGTACTACCAAATTGGCCTTGACTCCAATTTTCTCTAAGTTCTCGATGTAGCAAGGAGTCATCCCGGCTTGATAGATATTAGAAACCGCCCGCACTCGTCCCATCTGATACTTATCAATATATCTGGCCTCAAAGCAAGGATCTACAATGACTGTATCCAAAGTTTTGGGATAGTCTGCCGCTACCGACTCCGCCACAATTTTGCCCCGGTCAGCGGCTTGTAAATTGTAAATAACGGCTCGATCGCAGTGAATCGATTCTCGCACCAAGTTGACTGTGGTGTTCAAAATTTGACTTTCTTGATCGCAACCGCGCAGCTTAGCAATTATATCTGTGAGCAGATTGGCTTGTTCAAAGGTATTTTGGACAATATCTGGATAACTTGTAGTATCTCTGGACATGGCCTTACCTCTAAAATATTGGCGGATGATGCAGCTATTTTATCGCGCTGGCTAATTGTACGTAAGACCTTTGGCTGAGATTCAGCAAATTGTCACAATAAATTACAATGGACAATCTTCGATCAACTTTAAAGTAGTCTCCAATATCTCAGCTAACGGCACGCCTCAAAATATCGATAGATGAAGTAAATTTACTCAGAGTATTTTATCCTGCTAACTGGGCGCTTAGAAGTAAGACCTTTGGCTGAAATTACTAAATTTATTGGTACTAAAAAATTGGTACTAAAAAACAGTGAGATTTAAAAATTTGCAAGTGATCTAGACTACATTAGGCTAAATGAACCTGAAAATAGCGACGGTACAATGTACAGCTTGGCTCTACTAAGTTGCCAACTAATTTGATCAAACCCATGCCATCTAAGCGATAGAGCTGAGACCAAGCCAATGCTACCGGTTCATTGCTGGTAACAACGGCGCGCAGTGCCTCTACTAAATCGGGGTGTGCTTGGAGGTTGGCCAAATAATGACGGAGGTGATTACCGTAAATGCCGTTATAGGTAGGGGCAGTTTCTAGTAACTCTGGCAAGCCAAGCTGCTGCTGACCCAAATGGTACAGCGCGATCTGGGTCAAATATGGATGACCACCGACTAATTCTAAAACCTGATCAATCTCGGGATTCGCCCAGCCATGGAGTTCAGCTAAATACAAAGCTTGGGTTCGATCGAACCCCGGTAGCTGTACCGGCAAACCCACGTTAAAAGGCGACTGGTTAAGATCCAAGGAAATATAGACCTCGGTGGTATGGGCAACCACCAGACGTAACCTTTGCCAACTCTCAGTAAAATTGGCTTCTTCGTGCCACTCCCGCAGCAGCGACAAAAAATCTTCGGCTACCTCAGGGTAAGCAAAGATTGCATCAATATCGTCGATCGCCAGCAACAACCCGCCACAATCTGCCGCCAAGCTCTCTAAAATTCCATCTTGCAAAAAGCCCGTACAGCTTACTTTGCTGCCGATCGCCTCATCCCAGTAATCATCTAGCACCAGATCTAAACCAAGCTGCTTGGTAATGTTGGCACAGAGCCAGCGCAGCAGCATATCAATATCCTGAAAAATCTTGCGATCGGCGCGGCGCAGATTAATTCTTATAGTCTGATACTGATGAGTCTGCATTTTATCCAGCAGCCAATTCACCAAAGAAGTCTTGCCAGTCATCTGAGAAGACTTGATCCGCACTAGGGCACCAGGATTGAGCAATTCTCGTTCACAGTCGCTTTCGATCGCTGGACGCAGCACATACAAAGGCGAATCGGCGGCCACGGCTCCAGTGGGAAACTTACCATGGGTGGTCAAGGGCGCTTTCTGACGCTGTAAAGCCTGTTTGAAATTTTGCTTACCGACTTTTTCTTGTAAGGCCACCGAGAGCTTTTGCCACAGCGCACTGCCCACATCTTTATGAATGTAATCAGCCGAAAGGTTCATTTCGAGGGCGATCGACTCATAGGTGCGTCCCTGCCAAGACCCATGCAGCACCGCCACCTCCCGATCGGTGAGGTGTTTGCCGCTGTTTTGCCACACCACTCGATCGGCGATGGCTTTAACCTGTTCCCAACTCAATTCCGCATCCATTGGTGGCGTGTGCCTAATGTTTTTCTAAGCTTACCCGACTTTTCCAGACATCCCACCAATTCACAAATAGATCCATAGCTCAATTTCCCGATTTAATCCCCTCGCCAGCTTGAGGGGCGTTGCTTATGCTGGATGTATCGTTCAGCTCCTCAAACTTATGACAGTTCAACATCCTGGTACTTTAATTCACTTACTCAAAGACCGTTATCATTTTCTAGAAGAAATCCATCACAACGAACGGCTGAACAGCAAAATTATTTCTCTACTACTCATTAGCTTCGGTGGTTTCTTTATCTACGGCGGCATTATTGGTGCTAGTAATGCCCAAATGCCCTTGCAGATTATTTCTTCGGCAATTAAGTTACCGGCTTTATATTTAATGACGCTGCTAATCTGTGTGCCCACCCTATATATTTTTAATGCTTTTTTTGGTTCTCAGCGGACTATGAAACAGCATTGGGCTTATTTGCTAACGGCGATTACCGTAATTGCAGTGTTGCTCTGTGGCTTTGCTCCGGTGAGTCTCTTCTTTTTATTGGCAGTCAATAACAAAATGTTTTTTTTGCTACTGAATGTAGCGATTTTTAGTCTCACCGGCTTGCTGGGAGTGTCTTTTCTTTATCAAATGATGAAGCCGATCGACTCTGAAGATGAATCACCCAACGTTCATCTACGCACTAATATCTTGCGTTTTTGGTTGGCTCTCTATGGCTTTGTTGGCACTCAGCTTGGTTGGACAATGCGGCCTTTCTTTGCAACCGGTAAAGAGTTCTCTTGGTTGCGTCCTCGGGAAGAAGCAGGCAGTTTTATAGTTAGTGTTTGGGAGTCTTTACGCCATGTCCTTCATTAATTCTTTCCAATCGTTAGTTTTGATGCAGCATCATTATCAGGCTAAAACCATGACCACATCGAATATTTTGCAGTTACTGATTCCGCTGCGTGAAATAGAACATTTAACAGAGCTAGAGGTGGGAGAGGTCTTTGTAGCCAGGACTTATCGGACTTCGGCTTTAAAGCGACCGATGCCACTGTTGAATTTCTGCGCCAAGCAGCTCTTGGCTGTGGGTTTGGTGTGGATGGTGGGGATGATTCCGGTGGGTCGCTGGGTGGAAGGCAACTATGGGCCGATCGATGATCATCAGCAGCAGTTTGTGGCCATTAATAGTTCGATCGATCTCACCGTGATCACTGGCTGGAATTTATACATGTGGCGACGACGGAAGCGGATTAAAACTTTGCTGCGCTTGTTGGATGAGGTGGATCAGTTTAATCGGATTATTCAATCGGTGAATATGGTGAAGGAATTATCGGTAGCCCGAGGTGATGTGGGCAGCCCTGATGGAGAGGTGATGCGGGTTTTACAGCTCACTCGCCAAAGTTTGTTGGCTGGGTTGCAGGTCGATCAATTACTGCGGGCATACCAAGATAGCTATCCAATTCAGCGCAGTTTGGTACAAGAAATTGAAACTAACTTAGCTGATCTGCAAGAGCTGCGCACTCATCGAGAGTTAGACGATTACGGCCAGCTACTACATCAGGCTTGCCAAATTGGGACTAGCGTTTATAAAGAATTACAAGAGCTGAGTAAGTTTTGATTTCACAACTTCTAATACAAATGGTGTTTAATACACTTTGAGTGGGTTTTATGGAGTGATCCTCGGCAGAGGTGTTTATTCAGAGGTTTCTCAAATGATTCATAAGCTGTTAAAGTCATGGATAATTTCTTTTGAAAAGCCATGGCAATATCAAAAAAATCTCCACCAATTCCCCATCAAAAGCTAATAATCAAACTGTTTCACGGAATTATTATTGTTAGCTTAATCTTGATGATCGGTAGCGGTTTACAAATTTACAATGCCACGCCAGTATTTGGTGGTAGAAGCGGCTGGCATTTTCCGGAATTTTTGACCCTTGGTCAGTGGCTAGCCGGTGGCCGTGATTGGCATTTTGCCATAATGTGGGTGTATTCATTTAATTTGCTGATTTATGGCATTTATATTCTTTTGACAAAGCGTTGGACAAAGCGCTTTGCTTCTGGTAACGATGTACAGGTGCTAAAAGCTGGTCAAAATCCTAAGCGTAAAGCCTATGCTTGGCATCGTCTAATCTATACTGGCATTATTCCAATTTTAATTTTGTCAATCGCTAGTGGATTAGCGATGTATAAACCAGTGCAGCTTGCTTGGTTAGCTGAATTGTTTGGTAATTGGCAAACCCTGCGCACTATTCACTTCATTACGGTGCCGATCTCGACGTTATTTATGGTGGCTCATGTGTTGATGGGTCTAAAAGTAGGTGGCATGAAGATTGTGCGATCGATGTTTGTGTAAATAACTTTGAATTTTAGAGGTTGATATGAATCCTAATTTAATGAGTCGGCGACAGTTACTGCAATTATCTAGTTTATCAGGGATCGGTTTGTTAATCAATGGCTGTCGTTCTATCGATTTTGCCGAGGGAGTTGGAAATGCGATCGATCCGCTTAATCAACGAGTAGAAGAACTATTGCTCAGACCTCAAGCCCTAGCACTAGAATATCCAATTAGTTCGATCGAACCCCAGGCATTGATTGTTAATCCTAATAAAACTGCTCCTGTAATTAATCCTGATACCTTTAAATTAATTATTGATGGGGCGGTGAGTCAACCGATGCAGTTGAGCATGATTGATCTAAAAAAAATGCCTTTGCAATCTATGGTAATTCGGCATGTTTGCGTAGAAGGTTGGGCGGCGATCGTGCAATGGGGCGGAGTGCGGCTGCGAGATTTAATTGCTCTGGCACAACCCCAATCTTCAGCACGCTATGTATATTTTACATCTGGGGATGGCTATTATGAAAGTTGGGATATGCCTTCTGCACTACATCCCCAAACTTTGTTGGCCTATCAAATGAATGGTCAGCCCTTACCTGTAGATAATGGCGCACCGCTGAGGTTAGCTGCTCCCATTAAGCTGGGTTACAAACAAAGTAAATGGGTAACTAAAGTGACTATAATGAATCAATTACCTAGCAAAAAAGGCTATTGGGAAGATCAAGGTTATGAGTGGTTCGGTGGTTTGTAGTTAATTTTCAGAGATTTCAATTCAGCGAACAAATTGATGATTACGTCAGTTAGCAATAGATAAACTATCAGTTCAGGATAGAGTCATTGGAACTTGGGTATAGAGAAGTTAAGCAAATATTTTCTCTGATGAATGTGGCAAATTAAAGAGATTGCGTATAACATCAAATATCTATCCGATCGAGGAAATTATTATGGCAATCATCAACAGACAGTTGCTACAGCTTGATTTCTTACTGGCAGTCAAAGGGGCTATTTCTTTATTCCGAGATCCGACTAAAACTGAATCTGTCTATGATATTGAGGATGGATTGCGCAACACAAAAGCTACTCAGCTATCATTAGAGTTTGTGAAAGCTGTTCCAGAGGTCGATCAAATTATTGCCGAAAGATATATGCCATCATCAGTAGATATCGATGTGCTGTTGACCCTCCCAATAGATTCCCTCGGCTACGCTTATGCTACGTATATCAAGAACTCTAACTTCGATCCCAACTTTTACCGCAAAGTAGAAGTAAGTGATGATATCAGCTATATGTTTTTGCGAATGCGCCAGACACACGACATCTGGCACATAGTTGCAGGCTTTGGTACCGATATAGCTGGAGAGCTGGGGCTAAAATCTTTTGAACTTGCCCAAACTCATCGCACGATGTCCTTAATACTCCTTGCCGGTGGACTTTTAAGCACATTATCTAAATCCCCAGCAGACTTAGACAAATTATTGGACTATGTTGCCAGGGGATACCGCAGTGGTATAAAAGCAAAACCTTTCTTGGCTCAAAAATGGGAGGAGCAATGGTCTAAGCCTCTAATTGATTGGCGTAAAGAATTAGGTATCACTATTTCGCCAACCTGATCTACTCAAACAATCATCAGATAACATCGATCAATTTTCCAGGCTGTAAAGATCCTGTCAAAACCCATGTTCAAAAAAGCAACTATTCATCCCGGCCTTCTATTCATCTCCTGTATCAGGTTTCGGTACAAACACGTCATTGTCATCAACCATCGGTGGTAGTTGAAGGATATTATCGGTGTTTGCTGCTACCATTGCTGGTTGTTTTTCCACAATTGGCGCGAATTCGTAGTGTTCATGAGCTTTTACGCCATTTAAGACCATCCCCAATACTCGCTGTTGCGAACGATTTAGTAAATCTTGAGCATGTTTAAGATCAGCAACTTCCGCGACTTGGGGATGTACTACTAGCAGCAAACCATCAGCCATTTTGGCTAACAAGATAGTATCAGCAGCTTGGGTAAGGGCACTAGAATCTAAAATCACCAAATCGTATAAAGTAAACCATTGAACTATTAGCTCCACCATTGCTGGCGAACTAAATAATGAGATTGGGTTGGGATGCAAGGTGCCTGCAGGTAACAGCTCCAAATCTGGAGCCACTTCAATCACCGATTCGGCAAAATGGGCATTGTGTTGCAACACATCACTGAGGCCGACACTGTTGTTCACTTTCCAGAATTTATGCTGCTGTGGTTCGCGCATATCGGCATCGATTAGCAATACCCGTTGACCTGTTTGAGCAGTGGCGATCGCCAAATTAGCTGCCACTGTAGTCTTTCCTTCACCGCGAATTGCACTAGAAATTACAATTACTTGAGCCGGTGAACTGTCATTCAAAAACTTCAGGTTGTTGTGCAGCATCCGAAATGGTTCAGCAGCAGCATTTTGTTTGAGCGTCAATTGTGGCTGATCTTTGGGAGCAATATTTAGTTGTGGAATACAGCCCAACATATCGTAGTTAGCAATTTGCTGCACAGTAGCCGCAGTTTTCAACCGCTTATCTGCAAGATCTAATCCGTAGGCTACCCCACCACCAGTTAACAAGCCCAGGCCAGCTAATAACCAGGGTGGAAGAGAATAAGGAATTTCGATCGGCTTACTAGCAATCGTTGCGGGACTGCTGATTTTAGCTGGAGATAGCATATCGCTAGGAGAGGCTTTGAGCTTAGTGGCTAGCTGTTCATAGTTGTTGTTGGCATTGCGCATATCTTGACTTAGTATGCGCATTTTTTCTTCGATCTGGGGGAATTCTTCTAAGCGCTTTTGGCCAGAATCGATCACATTATTTAGTGCAGCGATTCTTTTTTCTAAGCTATCACGCTGAGTTTCATTTTGAATCAATTGAGAAATAGCCTCGGCTTGAACGCCCGATTGCTGCCATTGTACGGCTTTGCCCCGAAATAAGGCACTGCCAATCAGATTTTGTTGCGATTCGCGCTGGATGGCATTGTGCAAGACAGTTTGCTTGCTTTTAAGGTCTTGAACAGTAGCTGACTTATTACTGGAGCGAGCACGCTCTACGGCCAACTGTTGCTCGATATTTTGCAGAGCCAGCATCGCCCGATCCATGGAAGGCGAAGTGTTGGCTAAGCTCGATCGAATCAAGGTCATGGTATCTTGACCAAACAGACCTTTTAGCTTGTCAGACATTGCTTGGACGGTGGTCAATTGCGATTTGGCGGTGGTGACTTCTTGACTGAGGTTATTGAGAGCGTTGACCAACCTGGCTTTATCGGCAGTTATATCAGAAATTTTAGCGTCGGCCATAAATTGGCGCAGATTAGCTTCGGAGGTGCGCAAGGCATTGGTGGCTGCTGGTAATTGTTTTTCCAACTGACCACGATTGCTTTGGGCTTCTTGGCGGCGCAAGTTTAAATCTTGGTCTAAATAAGATTCCATCAACTTTTGGCCAATTCTGGTGGCCTGTTGAGGATTGGGATCGCGGTATCTGACTTCTAAAACGTTGCCAATATTGTTGATGGTAATGTTGTCGGCAACTTGGTTGGCATTCCGGTCGCTTTCGGTTTTGCTGAGTGCGGCTTTGACTACGGGCAGCGATCGAATAATTTTATTGGGGCTATTGCTCATGTTCACCCCTTCACCAGCAAAAATACTTTGCTGATCCTGAAAGGTGATTTTACCCTTAGCTTCGTACAAGGGTTTTTGAAAGGAGTTATAAAGAGTCCCAGCTCCTAAGGCGGCACCCACTGCGATCATCGCTGGTAGCCAGCGGCGTTTTAGTACTTGCCATGGTTCGTGAAAATTCATTTGCAATGGGTTCGCGGGGTTCAAAATAGAGCTATATATCCCTATCCTAGCAACTGTTATAACTCTATCAGACAGCCACTGAGATCAGCTAATTTACCTGTATATAGGCAGCAGTTTTGCCTCCAGAAACCCAGTCTCAATGGCTGGATTTCTGGAGGCTATTGATACTTTATTCTGCTTGAGAAAATCAATGCTGGTTTCTATACAGTGCCACGAATTTCCATAACCACTCCGTCGCGGAGAAGGATTTCTACATTCATTTTAGAGACGAGGTTATCACCTACTGCCACTGTAAACATGCTTTCAATTTGGCCTTGGATGACTTCTTGATTCAGTTCCAGTGTTTGTACTTCTTGGAGCTGTTGGAGCACATTGTTCTTTTGCTCTAGAAATTCGCTTTTCTTCTGGTTGACTTGCAACTGAATATTATCGATCTGCTGCATGACCTGGGGGCCGGGTGGTTGCAAGCTCTGTTGCTTGATTTCGGCGATCGCGCGCTGCCCTTGCATTTCGAGCTGTTGCAGTTGACCATCTACCTCATTGATTTGCCCCTGCAAGCCCTGTTGAATTTCGTCCTTCCAACGCTGAGTGACGATCGCCCGGACGTTGACCGCGCGCTTGAGAGAAAGTTGACTCATAAAATGTTCTACCGAGATAATTGTAAAATTGTCGATGCCCTGCCTGACTCAGGAAAACATCTCGTTTATCATATCGTGATAGCGTTCCATCACCACATGTCGCTTCAGTTTCAAGCTTTGAGTCAAGGTGCCATCTTCGATCGAGAATGGAGTCTCTAATAATCTAAACACCCCAATTCGGTCATCGCTGCGGTATCCCGGACGATTTTGGACTAACTTAGTCATTTCTGCACGTAATAGTGGCTCTAGACGAGGATCTTTGAGATTCCCCTCCTGCCAAGGCTCTCCTTGGAGCTTGCCCCAGTTTACTAAAGCTTCTTGGTTGGGCACAATGAAGGCCCCTAAAGACTTAGCATCTTGGCCGACCAGCATGATTTGATCAATGTAAGGGCTAAATAAACAGGCATCTTCGATCGACTGGGGTTCAATATTCTCGCCGTTGCTGAGGACGATCGTGTCTTTGGCGCGTCCAGTAATAGTCAAATCTCCCTGGGGAGTGAGCATTCCTAGATCACCACTGTTAAACCAGCCTGCGGAATCGATCGCCTTGGCGGTAGCTTCGGGGTTGCGATAATAGCCCTGCATAATTTGGGGGCCTCTAATTAACACCAAGCCCTTTTGACCCACAGGTAAAGTCTTGCCGCTGTCCAAATCCACAATTTTGATTTCAGTGCCGGGTAGAGGCAGGCCAGAAGTAGGCCGCAGATTGCGCCAGGGACGGCGCACATTGGTAATAGGGGCAGTCTCGGTCAGGCCATAGCCGACCAAAATGCTCACGCCCACAATCTCAAAAAAGTTATCAATATGTTTGGGCAAGGCTCCACCACCGCTGATCACATGGCGGATCTTGCCGCCGGTCGCCTCCCGGACTTTGCTGTAGACCAATTTTTCACCCAAATTATGGAGAGGAGCCAAAGCCATGGCTTTGATTTTGGCACCCATGGTGCTGCCCGATTTCATTTGCCGATCGATATCCAGACCATTACAGATGCGCCGCGCCGCAATATATTTTTCACTGATGCCAAAGAAAAACTGCACCAGCTTTTGTTTATTGGCTGACTGCTCGCGGAACTGTTTTTGAGCACCTTCATAAATTGATTCCCACAAGCGGGGCACAGCGACCATGTACTGAGGTTTGTGCTCCCGCAAATCCTGTTTGAGGTAACGAATATTGGTGTAAGTTTGAGTACAGCCTTGAGCTAATAAAAAATATTCGCAGGTGCGCTCATAGCTGTGCCAAGAGGGCAAAATACTCAGAATTCGATCACCAGCAGTGGGCTGTACCACAGTGGCGGCGGTATGAATTTGATGCAGGAGATTAGCATGAGTCAGCATTACACCTTTGGGATTTCCAGAGGTTCCCGAAGTGTAAATGAGGGTCGCTAGATCACTAGGTTGCAGCTTCGGATTCTGAAATTCACCAGGGAGAGCCAAAACTTCGCTAAAATTCAGCATTTTGACTAGACTTTCGGCAGGCACGGCTTCATCGGTAAGTAAAATTACCAGATCAATTTGCTCATATAGCTTCTCCCCGAGCTTTTTGAGTGTTTTGAGATCTTCGACAATTAGGGTTTTGCTTTCGCTGTTGGCCAAAATTGCAAACAATTCTTGGATTTCGGCTTGGCCACTGCGTACTGCATTAAAAGCCCCCGACATCATGGTGCCTTGATCGGCAATGAACCAGCGGGGACTATTATCGGCAAACATTGCTACGGATGTACGGGGTTGGACTCCTAATGTTTGTAAACCAGTGGCAAAGGCCAGCATCTGCCGATACATTTCGGGGTAGGTGATGCTAACTTGCGGCTGTAAATGGGGGGCAAAGAGAGCGACCACGTCACTAAACTTTTTGGCGGCGATCGGCCATACTTCGGGCAGAGATTGAATATCTAAGTAATTAACCGTGCGATCGAAGTTAGCTTGTTCTAGGGCAGTTAAAGGGTAGGGGTAGACCATGGGTTAAGAAGAGTGACGTGATACTTATAAGAATAATAGGCAAAAAGATAGCCGATCGATCCGCACAGGCCAGATTTTTGATCGGCTATCCTACATACATGTTGAATTTCAGAACAGTTTGTCTAAAATCTTGGTTACTTACAGCAGACGTAAAATAAAGGGATAGCGGTAGGGTTCGTCAGAACTGAGGCTGTGAATCACGGCCATAACTGACCAAAAGGCATGCCATAAAAATCCAATGCCCAGTAGCGGCCAAAGAACTAACCCCAGAAGACCAAAAGTGAGGAAGGATAGCACGCCATAAATGGTTCCGATCACTGCTGCCCAAAACCAAATATTTAGGTGGAAGTTAATCGATTCTTTAGCATTCTTTTTCACCAAGTCGTCGTCGGCGATGAATAAAGCGACAATGGGCACAGCAATAGAAATTACTGAAACACCAAAAAAAGTGCAGCCGTGGCAGACCACAGACAGTAGACGGTTTTTGGAACTGGTAATACTAGACATCGATCGCAGCCTCGCTTGAACTCTAATAATGATTGATGGTTTTTCACAAACAGATTGACTCTATCACGGGTTTTTAGTGTTGAGCAGTAGAGAAACGGTATGGTTGACCGTATTGTCACCGATATTTACTTTTCTTGATTTACCTTAACGGAATTTTAGTGGCTGGTCGTTAACAAAAAAGAGAGGACAATATGCCCTCTCTTAATAATTTTCAAATAAAATCTTTTCCAACTTAACGGTTGTAATCTACCTTGCGGTAAGGAACAGAACGTTCGATATCGATGTTTTGTGCCGAAACAGTTTGAGGTGCGTTGCCGGTTGCACCAACGTTGCGAGCCATCGCCAAGAAGTTAGCAGGGCTACCAGCTTTAGGCTTCTGATCTTGAGGCGTATAAGTTTTGACAGTAGATTGCCAAATAGATTTGGGGAAACCCAAGATTCTACGATAGTAAGCATCGTAGCGAGGAGATTTGAGGTTGAAAGGCATTTCACCCGCACTACGACCAGGTAATACCCGGCGGCGTTGGTAAGGCAAAACATCGTAGCCAAAAGCATCGACATATTCTTTGCTATTCAGCAGAGCATCTACGAAGCCCACGATGCCCTTGGTGGCCAAAGTGATCGACCAAGCTAGCTTCTCTTCGTTGTTATAAACATCCCGACCCAGTGCCCGCTGGACAGTTTGTTCAACAAAACGATAATTGTTGTTCATGTTGTAGAAGCTGCGCTTGTAGGTGTCTGAAAGTAACAAACCACGGACAAAGTCGCGCACAGTGATTTGACCACTGCGCAGTTGAGATTCTAAGAAACGCTCTCTGTCACTAGCAAAAGCATGAAAGAAGAACTGACGATATCCGGCTTCGATGAGGTCATCGAGGTCGGTAGCAGAAAGAATATTTTCTGTAGAATAAATTCGAGAAGACTCGTCGCCAGCCACATCTAAAGATGCAACGCGCTGGTTTTGAGAAGATGGTTTATATGCTAAAAGAGGAATCGCCACGCCTATAAAACTCCTATTTTTACTAAGTAATGTACAAATATCTACAAATCATAAGGCTTAGAGGGGTCATCATTCGGTTTAGTTTGATGAAAGATTACATAACTTAACCGAAGCTATTTGACCAGTTATCCTAAAAGCGCTAAAAAGGGAATAGATGGCTCAACAGCAGTGGTTTCAGAAGACTCAGTCACCCGAAACTCTGTGCAAAAAGTCGCAGTACTAAAGCCCCCAAAGCGCTTGACAGTACTAGTCCGAATCCGTAGATCGCCACTGGGGAAAGAAAAACGCTCAATCACGCTCATGCTATCGTATTCCGTGACTAAGACCAAGGAATCATCATCATCCATAGAATATTGACCCACCACTGGCACAATCTCGGCATAGCCCCGTTCTCGTAGTAATACACCCTCACGGCCAGCTTCATCGGTAGGCACCAAAGCAAAGACAGTGGAACCATTGTGGGCTTCTTCCTCTTTGTCCCAACCCATGGAACCTTCCCAGGTCACGTATGCACCACCAATCGTCTTGGCCGGGTCATAATCATGCATCTGACAAATTTCGATTACCCTAGGGTCAGTGGCTGGTAGATCAATAACGTGAATATCCGATTCGCCGGTTTCCGATCGACGAAAGGCCAAGTGATGAGTAGTCCGTTGCGATTTCCAGTTACCGCTGCTTTTCTGGAAGAATTCCACAGCGTTTATGTGAGGGGCGTGTATGTGAGGGGCGTTCATGTGAGGGGCATTCCTGTACAGGATGCTGCTAAATAATTGATAGATTTTGAGATGCTCTCTAGTGTAACGAGGAACGCGAAATATTTGCTAGAATCGATACTCTGCTAGGGTGATTTTTCCATGCCAGCCAGACTACAGATCAAAGCAGAAGACTGCTCACCTTTGGGTCGATCGATTCTTGAATATATTGCCGATACTGGCACCAGTATGAATCGACTGGCCGAAGAATCGGGGATTCCCCAGCCCCGGCTGCGCGGTGCTTGTTTCAAGGGCACTTGTCCTACTCCCGAAACTTTGCGCAAGTTAGCACGAGCCATGGGGCGACACCATTTGGAACTATATACCTTAGCCTACGAAGGTCGGATCGAAAAATCGCCGATCGAAGCTGCCGAAAACGCCTTAGATATATTGATGCGAGATTTGTTCGAGACAGCCCGCGAGTTGGGAATGCAGGCTCCCACCCAGCCAGTTTCTAAAGCCCAACTGCGACAGGCTTTGCTGGTGTTGGGGTTTGAGGAAGCTGTTTCCCACATAGAAATAAGTTAGTGAAATGAGTTAATTTTTGCTGGGATAAAATACCCCTTCTCCAGCATCTGCTAATATGTGAAAAGTCTATGTCGATCGACTGCCAGCTAATCTATAGCAGCAGTGCGAATACAGCAGTGGCGGAGAGAGCGATCCCCGCTTTTTTTGCGCCCTGTGGTTTGTCATCATCGTCATAAACTATCCTCACCAGTGCTTAAAATTAGTGCTTCAAAACTTAGAGTCATGACCCATCCCCTAATTCCCCAAATTATCGAGCTAGCTACCCCCGTAGCGGCAGAACTAGGGCTGGAAGTAGTCAGTGCTGCCCTGTATACTCACCATCGTCCGCCTACTTTGCAAGTAGACATTCGCAACTTCAGTGGTGATACCGGCATGGCTGACTGCGAACAGATGAGTCGAGCATTGGACGAGGCGTTAGAAGCTAGCGAACTGATTCCCCACGCTTACACCCTGGAAATATCCAGCCCCGGCGTACCCACCAACCTCACCACCGATCGAGAGTTTGAGGTTTTTCGGGGTTTTACGGTTTCAGTACAGCTAGACCCACCACTCAAGGGCAAAAGTGAGTTAAAAGG
>JANOXZ010000156.1:0-1742 GCA_031418695.1 Synechococcales cyanobacterium VAR_35_metabat_10 | reverse complement strand
CGCACGCCAGCGGCAATGAGTTGCATATCGGTTGCTCCCCACGGCTTATGAATCGCCGTTGCCGGCAGTTTGGCGAGTTCAGGCACGTATTTCCGCACATAATCGCCGTTTGGGTCAAACTTCTCAGCCTGCAACATCGGGTTGAAAATCCGGAAGTATGGTGAGGCGTCCGCGCCGGAACCCGATACCCACTGCCAGCCGGAGGCATTGCTCGCGGGATCGGCATCAACCAGCGTATCCCAAAACCAACGCTCGCCCGCCCGCCAATCTAAGAGCAGATGCTTGGTCAGAAACGACGCGACAATCATCCGGACGCGGTTGTGCATCCAGCCGGTTTGATACAGTTCGCGCATGCCGGCATCGACAATCGGGTAGCCGGTCATGCCCGTTTGCCAAGCAACCAGCGCTTTATCATCGTTGCCCCACGGAAAGCGGTCAAAAGACACATTGAAGTTTTCGGTTGCCAAACCCGGCTTCTGATGGATGAGGTGATAGGAAAATTCGCGCCAGACGATTTCTTTGAGGAAGGTTTCCAAATCCACTCCCGGCACTTTGCCGCGACATTTCAAAGCGGCTTCCGTCACTTGCGCAGGCGAGATTTCACCAAACGCCAAATGCGGGGAAAGCCGCGATGTGCCAGCCATATCCGGCCGGTTACGATTCTCGTCATAGCCGGTGAGGCCGCCATCGAGGAAATTGCTGAGGTTGTTATGAGCACCCGTCTCACCCGGCTGCCACACGGCGGCGAGTGTGCCAGACCAATCCGGTTTCGTGGGCGAAAGGCCCCAAGATGCCAAATCTTCGCCGCCGGTGACCGATGCAAAACTGATCGCTTCCGGCGCAGGTTCAGCTCTTACGTGCTCTAGCCTCGGCTCAACCACCCGCCAAAATGGCGTGTAAACGCGGAACGGCCCGCCGGAACCGGTGCGGATGCTAGCTGGCTCATGTAGTAATTGGCCGGGGTAGATTGTTGCCTGAATTCCCGCTTGATCCAGCTTTGCGGCCAAAACAGAGTCAGCGTCGCGGTTTGAGTTTGTGGCAAAAATATCGTTGCGGCCTGTCCAAGCCACTTTCGAAATGCCGTTGGCCTTACAAAATGCAATCAGTGTCACTGCGCGGTCATTGCCGGAGAGCAGTGTCAAGCCGCCGCTGTAGTCAGCAAGCGAAGCGTCCAAGCTGGCCAGTGAATTATGCAGCCACCAGTTCTGCGCACCGCCCAGCGATGCCTTTAGCGGCGCATCTAAAATGTAAGCCGCAACAATTGGCCCGGCTTTGGCGGCTTGGCTCAGCGCTTTCTGGTCGGCCACGCGTAAATCGCGCTCAAAAACCACGAGTGTTGCGTTTGAAGCTGACGACATAGGTAAGGCCCGATCGATTAAATTTTATTTGGTTTGGCAGTGGATTGGCATAAAGTCACACTGAAATGTGTCACCCCCCATGATTTACCAAATGTTTATTGCAGCAGTGCCATTAGGGCTTGGCAAAACGTGTTTGCATTTGCTAATGCCCCTCCACGTTGTTCCCCGGTAGCTCAGCGGTAGAGCAGTCGACTGTTAATCGACTGGTCGCAAGTTCGAATCTTGCCCGGGGAGCCATTCTTTTTCCAACCGCAATCATTATGTAATGTGTCTAATCAGATTGGCATCGACCATATTACATGACGCAACTTCCAAAACCCCGTGTTCTCAAACTGCTTGGCCGTGAAATCCCGATACCAGCTTCGCGGATCGGGCGCATTATCC
>JANOXZ010000155.1:0-2584 GCA_031418695.1 Synechococcales cyanobacterium VAR_35_metabat_10 | reverse complement strand
AAATTCCCATCTACCACCAGGGCAAGGACATCGGCAAAGTTACCCAGAAACGTATCTGTGACTGTAGCCCAGGCATTCAAGAAGACTGGATCGGTTACGACCCCTTACAGCATATCTTCCTTGCCGCTGATGGTTCTTTCGAGACTAAAGGAGAAGCGATCGATTATCTAATTGACGGCTACAACTTCCGCACCACCGGCAAAGTAACCTTCACCCACCTTTATGCACTGCCATTTTGACGATACCGAATTCTAGACACGTTCAGGGGTGAGAAATCGCCCCACCCTTCATCTACACAGTCATTTCAGGAGCTAATCAAATGAAGAATACCGATGCTTTAGAGCTACTAGAACAAGGAATCAAGAATCTTGCCAATCAAGACAACTGGCTCAACCACCTCAAGACCCAGGCCGTTTTTCACTGCTACAGCTTCAACAACTGTTGCTTAATTATTCACCAATGCCCCGATGCTTCTAGCGTTGCTGGTTTCCACGCATGGAAGAAGCTAAATCGATCGGTCAAGAAAGGCGAGAAAGGGATCAGAATCCTTGCCCCTATGACTTACAAGGATGCCGAAGACCCCGAAGCCGTCAGAGTCTCATTTCGATCTGTAGCTGTGTTCGATGTCTCCCAAACCGAAGGGGAGCCATTACCAGAGATTGCAACCCGCTTAGAGGGCGATGATCATGGCGTACTTGATGCTTTGAAGGAATTCGCTGCTAGTAAGGGGTTTGAAGTTGTCGAAGAGGATATGGGGGAGACTAACGGGAGTTGCAGCTATCGATCGCCTATTAGAATCACCTTGAATTCCAATCGATCGCTACTACAACAAGCAAAGACTCTCGCCCATGAACTCGGCCATGCGCTGCTACATTGTGGGGAGAACTACACCGGCCATGATGCTAAAAGTGCTATGGAGTTGGAAGCCGAATCTGTGGCTTTCATTGTTCTGCAACATTTTGGGGTTGATTCAGGGGATTATTCTTTTGGTTACATCAGCCACTGGGTTGCTAGTGGTGATGATATGGAGCCGGTGATTGCTCAGCTCAAGCAGTCAGGCGTGAGGATTCAGAAGGCGACCAACGAGATTATTAGCACGATCGATTCGTTTACACCAAAGGCGATTGATAACAGCTTGGTTTCGTTGCCAGTTAATGATGACGATATCTTTCAGCTCGATATGGATGAGATTCTAGCGGCGCGGCGGGAGTTGGTTGCAGCCTGATCAACCTCTGTGAATGGGGTACATTTACCCCCCTTAGTTCTCTTGAACAAATAATATATAATATGTTTAATCCCGCTCAGGGATTGCTTTGAGGAATAATCATGACACAAGCCACAGACCAGGACATTCGGGAATTGAAAACTGCGATCGAGGCCATTGGCAAAGGAACTGATGTGATAGCCGACTTGACAGCCTGGGTTAAGCGGCAAAATCTTATCTAAAGCCAAAAACCATGATCTTGGAGCAGGAGAGGAGTATGGTAACAAAATCGAGAGACATATTCGCTGATAGCTTCGATAGTAGAGAGACCGAAACAAAACGAACTAAATAGTTCAAACAAATACCATAATAATATGAAAGCAATAGAAACCAACGGTACAATTAACAGTCTAGGGCAACTGACTTTGGATGAGCCATTAACTTTCGACCAGCCAAGCCGAGTTCGGGTAATTCTACTTATATCTGAGGAAGAATCCGAAGACGATAATATTGAAGCTATCCGAGAAGGGATTTATCAAGGATGGCAGGAAGCCCGGACAGGAAAAATTCATCCTATTGCTGAGCTATGGGAGGGGATTGATGTCGATTGAGCCAATATTTAACCTATTTTTTTCGGATAGATTCAAAAAAGATATTAGGAAGCTTGGCAAACGATATCGCAGCATACGTCTAGATCTTCAACCTTTAATTGAGCAACTAGAAGCAGGGGAGTCTCCTGGGGATCAAATCTCTGATACAGATCATGTGATCTTTAAAGTCAGAGTTAAAAATAGTAGTATTCAGAAAGGTAAAAGCGGTGGATATCGAGTTATTTATTATGTCAAGACCAATATCCAAATTATCCTACTGACAATTTATTCCAAATCTGATCAATCGAGCATTGAAGCATCTGAAATACGAGAAATCATCCTTGAAGCGGAGGCTCAACTCATTGAAGCGGAGGTTTCTGAAGCTACTGAAAATACTGAACTCTAGAAAACCAAAAACACATACCGCCTAGCAAATGGATAGGCTGCTTATTCCTCCAAATCAAGGCACAGCCTCACTATCTTGACCTTATTCAGCTCAAGATATGCTCAACCAGACACACATAGCTCACCTAACCAGCGAAGGCTTCACTCCCGAAGCGATCGACCGCCTCCAAACATGGGGTGTCCGATCGATCACCAACCAACAAGCAAAGAACCTCGGCATTGCCTACCAAGGCTACAGTCCCTCTGGTCTCTGGTTTCCCTTCCAAAATAACTTTGGCCAGCTCCGGTGCGATCGATTCCTGCTGAAGTACCTCTCCCCCGGTGGCAGTACTGCAAGTCCTTGGAATCCTAAGACAGCAGTTGTCACCGAAGGCTTTAAGGATGC
>JANOXZ010000154.1:0-3245 GCA_031418695.1 Synechococcales cyanobacterium VAR_35_metabat_10 | reverse complement strand
ATTGTCAAGACAAAAAACCATGAAAGTTAAGATAGAAATCTGCATAGGTAAAAGGCAAGCAAAACAACTATATATTTACCTCCCTGTCAGGGCTGTTTAAAGTGAACTGTTGCCGGAGTCTCATAATTCAGAGACTGATACAGTCTTTCATTATTGTAGAAGTGGAGATATTTTTCCAATCCATTCAAGGCTTCTTGGACTGATGTATAAACTTTGGGGCTTTATTAGCTATATCTCCAGACTCTCAGCGAACTGATCAATGAGGGCTTTTTCAATAATGCTCTCCCAAGTCCAGATAATCGCCCAAAAGTAACTCCCAAGAAAGAGAAAGATGTCGTAGCTATAGAGGATGCCGCTCCAATTTCTGTCTAGGCAAAGACAACTGTTTTATGATCGATCGCTTCTGGCTGCTCCAGCCGGTGGCGATCAATTTTTTGTCCCTAACTTAATTTTTGCTGAAGCAAGAACTCCCAAGGAGTGTAACCATGTTGAAAGAGCCTAACTCCACAATATGAAACAAATTCCCACCCCCCAGCTCATCAGAATTCCTGATCCGGCCCTGGTACCGATAGCTTCGCTTGCGCCAAAGGCGATCGATCCACCTACATCAGAAGCGTTCGCGCAGCGTCCCCGAAGGAGAATCGATACCTTCAACCACACCCAAGAAAACATCTGGGAAGAATTCCTACGGCTCCAACAAAAACCCCGCACCCGCCAAGAATATGGCAAGTCGATCGATTACTTCTGCCGGTCAATGGCACCAGAACAATTGCCCTCAACTTTCCTCCAAGAATTCCTGGACAGCACCAAACAACAAGCGATTAATCTGGTGTTGGAGTGGCGGCAGCACCTACTCGACGAGGGCAAAGCCTCAGCTACGATCAATCTACGCATCTCAGCGCTGAAATCTCTGGTGGAGTATGCTGGTAAACAAGATGCTTGCAGTTTCTCACTAAGCGAGATTAAGTCTCTCAAAAGCCAGAGATACAAGGATACTCCTGGGGTTTCGGTGAATGACTATCGATCGATTCTGGACTTAGTCGATCGATCAACTGACTTAGGGATCAGAGACTATGCCATCCTGCTGCTGTTGTGGGATTTGGCGTTACGTCGGGAAGAAGTGGTATCCCTCGATATCTGGGATTATTCACCAGGGCGGCTGATGGTGAATGGTCAGGGGAGATCGATCGACCTCAACGGCCAATTAGAAGATGCCTTGGATCACTGGTTAGCAATCCGCGAAGGACTTTACTTCCAACCTAAAGACGGAGGTAATCGGGACGATGCCCTATTTCTGAGTTGCAATGGTCGTCGCTTATCTGGCACGGATATTTTCCGCATTCTTCAAGGCTATGCTGATGCCGCTGGAGTTAAGGTTTCCCCCGATCGGGTGCGTCACAGTGCGATTACGGCTTTCTTAGATGTTAGTGGTGGCGATGTTCGATAGCTTCGCTTGCGCCCAAGGCGATCGGCCTTGGCGCAAGCATAGCTATCGGTGCAGTCACTGTCAAGGCATGGGGATTTGAAGACTCTTATGATCTATGACGATAATCGTCAGGGTTTGCAGGGCAAGGCTACTGTGGCTTTGGGGATTTATTGGATTTGCTATTTTAAGACTAGGGGGTAACAAATCAAAAGTTCAAAACAGTACTTTATCGTTCAAATAATACTCTCTCATCGAAATTTGGATATCGAGTTTAATGTATTCAAAATAACAATTTATCTATTTTAAGTAATTTGGCGGTCACATAATAAAAATGAGCAAGCAATGATTTAGGGGTTCTTGCTTTGTCCATTCACAACAATAACAATATGTCTAATCCAGCAGTACAATCACGAGTAAGTTTAGTTGGTGATTCTTCTATCAATGAAGGTAGTAGCGGCAACTACCGCATACAGTTAGATCGAGCGGCTACCACCGATATGACTTTTACCATCCGCGTTAATGATGGGAGTGCTAAAAATTATGCTGGTGATGGTTCCAAGCAAAAGTACAAGGGTGATCTGAAGAAGTCTGAATTTCCAGAATTGAATAGAGATTTTACTGGTTATGATTCCCAAGGTCGAATGATCGATGGTAACACCGTAACATTAACTATTAAAGCTGGTCAAACCACTTCTGATAGCTATAATGTTAAAACATGGGAAGAAGAAGTCTCGATGGGTGGCAAAAAAGAGATTACCTCCAGTACCGCCCTCGGTGAAGGTAATGAATCTTTTACCTTAGAAATTGTTGATGCAAGCGGATGTCAAGTTGATCGTGGACACATGCCTGTAACCATCGTTGACGATAATCCTTATAAATGGCACAGTCCACTAGCGATCGACCTCAATGGCGATGGTGTTAAGACTTTAAGCCTTGATAAGGGTGTTGAGTTCGATCTACTCAATACTGGAACTAAAAACAACGTTGGTTGGATCTCGGGCAAAGATGGTTTGTTGGCTGTAGACAACAACGGAAACGGCCAGATTGACAACGGCCAAGAGTTGTTTGGTGGTGGTGTTGGCGACGGTTTTGCCAAGCTAGATTCCTTTGATACTAACCGTGATGGTTTGGTCGATGCTAACGATAAAGATTTTGGATCTCTGAAAATTTGGCGAGATGGCAATAGCAATGGTGTTACCGATCGCGGTGAACTCCAAGCTCTTTCGGTGTTTGACATTAATTCTTTAAATGTTGAGCACATTGCTTATGACAAGGCTGCACAGTTAGATAAACAAGGTAATATCTTGGGCGAACGCGGTTCTGTCAATACTTTTAACGGCAAGAGCTTAGATATGATCGATGTTTATTTTCAAGTTGGTGATGCTTCGATCGCCTCTGGCGCAAGCGGAGCTATCGGCTAATTCCGAGTATTGATTGGTCGAATGCAGTTAGAATTTTTTTCTGACTGCTTTTTTTGGCTTTTAGGAGAGTGCGAAAAGAGGTCACTTGGTTTAATAATTCTGTGATAACCCCTGGCACTACCCAAAGAATCAGCGATCCTAATGGTGCTTGTAGTTTTCTCAGGGCGACGCTAATTCCGTTGGGTTCAAAGTTTCCTAGGTAGTGTGAGTCATAGCTTTCTTGGATGCCAGTGATGGTGATGTTCGATAGCTTCGCTTGCACCTTCGGTGATCGGCCTTGGCGAAAGCTTAGCTATCTGCTCGATCGCTGTTGAGGCATGGGGATTTGAAGACCTTATGATTTTTGATAGTAATTGTCAGAATCGACAGGGCAAGGCTACTAAAGCTTTGGGGAATTT
>JANOXZ010000153.1:0-1710 GCA_031418695.1 Synechococcales cyanobacterium VAR_35_metabat_10 | reverse complement strand
GATCAATTGACGTACAATAGTCACCAACTCAGAACCAGCATTAGCTGTGCTAACCGGAGCAGAACCCGTGGAGCTGAAAGAAGTGCTGACACTGCGGATTTCTGATTGACCGGGCTGGTCGCTAGGACGTTGAATAATAGTTTCTAATACCCGACGCTTGGCATTGACATCAATTCCAATTAGACGAACATATTCACCGCTATGCTCATGTAAGCAAGTTTCTAGGCTATTCAGAATATCGCCTTCGTTATTGGAATTAAATGGCGAGCAGCTCATCCAAGAACTAACTTGAAAGCGACGCTGATCGGCGTGCTCGGTGCCTACGCGGTAGCCCTGGGCGAGCAAACGACGGACGTTGTTAACCACGTCGGGGTGAAGTTTTAAATTATTGCGGTTATACATAGTATTTAAGGTATCTATAGTTTCTGCATGAACTGGTGAATCTAAGCCTGAAGAATCCATCCCTGGTAAACCAGCTAGTGGTGTTGCAGGTTGATAGGCCGAGTCATTGGCATTTTGTAGCGGAGTAATACATTCGATATCATCGGCACAGCGATAGCCAGAGCGCAGAGAATCATTAATGCTGATCACATGAGAAGCAAACTTACGATCGGCAGGTTGAACATCTGACAGTCGATCGGCTTGCTGCTGATTGGTAATAATCGATCCCGAAGGCACAAATTTACCAGGTGGAATTTCCACATCTTGAATGAGGACGTGCATCATTACAATGCAGCCATGATTCACTTTGGCGTTAAATATGGTGGAACGAAAGCCAATAAAGCAATCATTTCCGACATAGGCTGGCCCGTGGATCAGTGCCATGTGGGTAATTGAAGTATTGTCGCCAATCCAAACCGAGTAAGGCTCGTTATCATCACCGACTACTCGCCCTTGCTCTAAGCCATGAATTACCACCCCATCCTGAACGTTGGTATTGTCCCCGATCGAAAACGGAGTACCTTCATCAGCCCGAATCGAAGTACCAGGTGCAATCAGAACTTTCTCACCAATGCGCACATCACCAATAATGTGTGAAAAATCGTGCACATACGTGGTGTGATGAATATCTGGTTCTACTAAGTCCTGCGCCCAAGGTGTGGGCGGGGCAGCGGCAGCGTTTCTCCGAACTACCACCATATATATCAATCCTCCTTGTATAGACGTATCAACTACGATTACCCAGCATCTTTTTTGCTGTAGAGCGATCGACTGCCCAAATTAACGGTGTCGATAATCCCTACCACTGCTGCGTCTAAGGAACGGTCTTCATATCCAGAAATCTTGCGAGCAGCGCCACCAATACTGATCAGTACCCACTCCCCGATTCCTGCTCCCACTAAGTCAGCAGCCACCTCGTACTCAGACAGCGCTTCGCCGTTTTCGTCCATGTATTGGACAAACAACAGCTTGACGCTACCTAAGCTAGGATCTTTGACTGTGCTAACGACCGTACCCAGAGCCTTCGCAATTCTCATCTTAAGCGCGACTCGAAGGGCGGATACCAGTAACGCTTTCGCGGAAAGATTCTACTGCATCGGTGTAACGGATTGGCAGTACAAACTCTAAGTTTTCGTGAGGGCGAGCGATAATGTGAGTAGAAAGTACTTGACCACCATTAACTCGCTTAACGCTTTCTACTCCAGCAGCTACCGAAGCTTGTACTTCAGATACATCACCACGAACGATTACAGTTACGCGACCGCTACC
>JANOXZ010000152.1:0-2553 GCA_031418695.1 Synechococcales cyanobacterium VAR_35_metabat_10 | reverse complement strand
CTGCAACCCAGAAGTCGGACTTCTGCCTTTGTATAAAAGTCTCAGAAGTTCATCTATACTTAAGAATCCTCTGCTGCCGATCGATCCCATGACTCAAAACGACTTTCTCGCTATCCTCAACGCCTCTCAGCGCCAAGCTGTCGAGCATTACTGCGGAGCCTTGCTGGTCGTGGCCGGAGCTGGATCGGGCAAGACCCGTGCTCTTACCTATCGGATCGCTAACCTGATTTTGAAGCATCAGGTTGACTCAGAAAACATCTTGGCCGTTACTTTCACAAATAAAGCTGCTAAGGAAATGAAAGAGCGGGTGGAAGTTTTGTTTGCCCAGCAGTATGCCCTAGAAAAATTCCAGAAGCCATTGAGCGCTTTAGCGCCGGTAGAGCAGACCAAAATTAAGTCTCATATTTACAAGACCTACATCAAACGGATGTGGGTGGGGACTTTTCATAGTTTGTTGGGTCGAATATTGCGCTTCGATATTGATAAATACACTGACGAAAAAGGCCGGAAGTGGCAGCGAAATTTTTCGATTTTTGATGATAGTGATTGTCAGGGGGCGATTAAGCAGATTGTCACCAAAATGATGAACTTGGATGATAAGAAGTTTGAGCCGCGCGCGGTGCGCTATGCGATTAGTAATGCTAAGAATCTGAGTCTTTCTCCGGCGGAATATGCGGCGGAAAATAAGGATTACCGAGGACGGGTGATTGCTGAGGTTTATGATGCTTATCAGGAATTCTTGAGTCAGAATAATGCCCTAGATTTTGATGATATGTTGCTGGTGCCGGTGCGATTGTTTCAACAGAATGCCGAGCTGTTGAATTACTGGCACCAGAAATTCCGGCATATTTTGGTGGATGAATATCAAGATACCAATCGTACTCAGTATCAATTAATTCAACTTTTGACTACCAACGGTATTGATAGCAAATTGTTTGATGGCTGGGAAAAACGATCGACCTTCGTAGTAGGTGATGCCGATCAATCAATCTATTCCTTCCGCATGGCCGACTTTACCATTCTGATGAACTTTCAAACGGACTTCGGAGATAGTCTGTCAGATGAAAAAACCAATACTATGGTCAAATTGGAGGAAAACTATCGATCGACCGAAAACATCCTCAGTGCAGCCAATGAGTTAATTCAAAATAACACCCAGCGGATTGATAAAATCTTGAAAGCCACTCGATCGGCAGGGGAGCCAATTTTTCTGTATCAGGCTGATAATGAGTTGGCAGAAGCTGATTTTGTCTTGAACAAAGTTGAAGAACAAATTCGGGAGAACTCCGAGATTGCCTATAGTAGTTTTGCGGTGTTGTATCGGACTAATGCTCAATCTAGACCGATCGAGGATGCTTTTGTGCGGGCGGGGATTCCCTATAAAATTGTGGGTGGGTTGCGTTTTTACGATCGGCGAGAAATTAAAGATGTAGTGGCTTATTTGCGGGTGCTGAATAACCCGGAAGATACCGTTAGTATGCTGCGGGTGATTAATACGCCTCGACGGGGAGTTGGTCAGGCGACGATCGATAATTTGCAAAATGCTGCCCAGCAAATGGGGGTGCCATTGTGGGAAATTGTGAATGATGAAACTTCTGTGAAGACGTTGGCCGGACGTTCTTATAAGGGTGTTTTGCAGTTTGTAGAAATTATTAATAAATGGCGAGAAGCAGCTAAGACTGAAGCGGTGAATACCGTTCTCGCTGGGGTCTTAAATGATTCTGGTTATAGTCAGGAGTTGATCGATCAAGGGAACGATGAGGCTACTGAGCGACTGCAAAACGTCCAGGAATTGGTCAATGCTGCCACTCAGTTTCAGGAAGAAACTGAAGAGCCAAGCTTGGAGAATTTCTTGGCCAATGCGGCGCTTAGCTCTGATTTAGATAAGCTCGATGACAGTAATGCGATCTCGATGATGACTTTGCATTCATCTAAGGGTCTGGAGTTTCCGGTGGTGTTTTTGGTTGGCTTGGAGGAAGGTTTGTTTCCGAACTATCGATCGCTCAATGACCCAGCCTCTTTAGAAGAAGAACGTCGTCTTTGCTATGTGGGAATCACTCGTGCTCAAGAAGTTTTATACATTTCTTATGCTTTGGAAAGACGGCTCTATGGCAACCGAGAACGGGCGATTCCTTCACAGTTTTTGGGTGAGTTGCCACCAGAGTTGTTAGAGAGCAACCAGAAGCGCAAACAGTTTCGGCACATTGCTCCTAGTGCAATGCCCAAGAATTCTCCAGCTACTGAAAAATGGTTGGTGGGCGATCGGGTATTACATCCCAAGTTCGGCATGGGCAACATTACTCATGTTTTTGGCTCTGAGGGCAAAGTTTCGGTGGCAGTAGCTTTTGAAGGTGGTACCGGCAAGAAAATCTTGGAGCCAAGGGCTACTGGACTTTATAAGGTTCCTACCTGATGTAGGGTTTAGGTGATTTCAGAGATTGGTTTACTGCTGTCGTTGGCTTCTGCGCAGATAGAGGGTAACACTGGGGCAAAGACCTTGAAGATAGCGTTGAAATACCCCTCATCCCCCAACCCCTTCTCCCAACTTGGGAG
>JANOXZ010000151.1:0-2348 GCA_031418695.1 Synechococcales cyanobacterium VAR_35_metabat_10 | reverse complement strand
CATCGCAGCACGGCGAACCGGTACAACGGGTGACCAAGGAATTGCGGATCGAATTCCCGATCGAAGATCTCGCGATCGTAATTTAAACTCGGCTTCACCCACAACAACCGACAGATATCTCGTAAATCTTCCCAATCGGTTAGTTGATAATCATCTCCCAACGATTGCCGCAATAACTCATAATCCTGAACAGTGAGTTTCATTCCCGCATCGCGCAACTGCTGAAATAGATCCAGCATGGGCATAAATGTTCTAGAGTCTGCGGTTATTTGCGCCAGGGTAAGCGCATCTCAAAAGCTATTGACAACTAGGGAGTAATTGTGGGGGTGGAGAAGGCGGAGGCTAGCAAAGTAAGCATATATCGATTGTCCATTGCGGCACGCTTCGATTTTTGCTTGAGACTACCTTTAAAAGTATGTTCACAATTAAGGATATTGAGAGCGAAACGACGAACTAGAGCCAGATTGTGAGGAGCGTGAAGAGAGCGGACACGGCAAGCATCCTCGTTAAAAGTAACATCAAGTACCCAGTGTAAAGAATTTTCGATACCCCAATGCTGGCGAATAGCTCTAGAAATCTGAGAGCTGTTGCTAGATAAACTACTTAGATAAAATTGAATTTCATGGGTAGTTTTAGTGCGAAGATGTCGAATTCGCTCAACAGCAACAACAGTTTGAAATCCAGCCCATTGAGAAGATTCATATAAAGAGGGTAATTGTGAAAGTGAGAATGCCCAATATTTGCGAATTTCAATCCGATGGTGTCCAGCCTCAGTGGTATGTTCGAGGGGAGATGGCAAAAGACTTGCAGTTTGTTGAGAATTAAACCACGTATTAACATCTTGGAATAAAGTCGGATGATTTGCTTTTAAAGACAGAATATAATCACCGTTACCTGATAAATTTTATCAGCTATTTTCTTTTGAGTGCCCATAGCATCGAGTGTAATAATCGAGCCTTCGATATCGATAACATCTAGTAAAATTGGGATGGCAGTGATTTCATTTGATTTGGATAAAACCTTAGTCTGAGCGAGTACTAGCTGTGATTCAGTTGACCAAGCACTGACCAAGTGCAGCGATTTAGTACCAGCTTCGCGGTCGTAAGAACCTCTAACTTCTTTACCATCAATAGCAATCAACCGAGGAAACAAATCATCCAACACTTCTTGAACCCATATTTCAAAGCAGCGTTCAAATTCACTGGGGCGGATTTCCTCAAAAACGCGACGGAAAGTATCTGGACTAGGAATACCATTGGGTAGAGCTAAAAATGTTGATAACCAATCATATTTACTCAGGCCATAAAGTGCCATATCCTCCCAGCCATTACCACCAGCAATAACTGATAAAACTGCGATGGTGAGGATATCTGAAAGTTGATGTAACAGGGTTCTTTTTGAGCGATGGTCTTGAATTGATGAAAAACAATCCTTTAGGCGATTCGCAAGACTTGTGACATCTGAATCACTCGAATCAATTGTTGCCTTAGAAGAATCAAGATCTATGGACATCAGTACATACTTGAGCTTACTCAGGTATTGTCCCCCACAAATCCCCTCAAGAGTCTGTATTCTTTGTTACCTTATGAGATGCGCTTACCCTGGCAAGCTGTCAATTCTAACTAACAATTGTTGAGGCAAATGAACCTGAGTGCTGCAAAAAATCTTAATTGCGACTGGTGACTCTCCAGAGTCGGCAGAAATCTTCAAATTTGGACTCACTCTTGCTGAAAAATATGGTGCCCAGATCTCGGTCTTACATGTCCTTAATCTCTTTCAAACTGGTTTTGAGGCAGTAGGTACTCCATTCATGGGCGGTACTTATCCGATGATGAACGAAATGGCAATCCAACAATACCAGAAAGAACTACAAGATCGCGAACAACAGGGAATGGAAAGGTTAGAGTCTTATGCAACAGAGGCTAACGCTCTCAATATTAAAGTCGAAATCTTTCAAAATCTTGGCGATGCCGGACGAAATATCTGTGAAACAGCAAAAAACTATTCGGCGGATCTCATCGTGATGAGACGCAACCAAAAATCGATGTTGAGTGAGATTTTTTTGGGTAGCACCAGTAACTATGTTTTGCATCATGCACCTTGCTCGGTAATGGTGATTCAACAGCATTAGAGCGCAAATTAACTTTGGTTAAGATTACGGATTAATTAAATTTTTAGGAAAAAAATCGTGTTAGATATCGATGAAATGGGACAGGATGAGATCCATGAATTACTAGCTAAAGTGGGGTACGGTCATCTGGGCTTTATCCATGCGGGCAAACCCTGTGTGATGCCGATGCACTATTATCTCGAAAATGCCAATATTTACCTATTTACAACCGTTGGCA
>JANOXZ010000150.1:0-33967 GCA_031418695.1 Synechococcales cyanobacterium VAR_35_metabat_10 | reverse complement strand
CCAAGAGCTAGATGAGATGTTGGCTGAGCTGGGCTATGACGATAAAAATCGGGCTTTGGCTCAGAGTGAAGTCGATCGCTATCGGTGGGCGGAGATCAAACATGGTGATCTGCAAAAAGCTGAGGCTAAGCTTCAGCAGCTATTGCAACAGCAAGTACAAATAGAGACTCAATTGCAAACCGATCGGCTTGCGGTCATCACTACTACTCAACAACTACAACAAGCCCTGCAAAAAATTCAAGCTCAGCTTACTGCGGTGGGCTATGATCCTGAGCAGCAGCGGTTAGTCCAGGCTTCTTTGCGATCGACAGAAGACTGTCGGCTGCAATATCAACAGTGGCAACAGGCTATTACCGAGCATCCCCAGATAGTTGCTAGACTCCAGGAACTACAGACTACCCAGCAGCAAAAACTCTTGAGTCAACAGCAGGTCATTGCTGACTGTACAGGAATTCGAGAGCAATTAGCAGCGTTACCTGATGGATCACAGAAGATTCAGGAGTTAGAACAGCAAGTCGCAGAGCGTCGCCAGCAGATTGATCGGCAACTATCTGACCTGGGACAGATTACTGAGAAACTACAACAGCTCCAGCAAATTAAGGATAACTTAAGTGACGAACGGGAAAAATTAGCTGCTGCGAAGCAACAGCAGTTGGTATATGACGAACTCACTAAAGCTTTTGGTAAGAACGGCATCCAGGCGTTAATTGTAGAAAACGTATTACCCCAAGTGGAAGTCGAAGCGAATAGTATTCTCTCTCGTCTAAGTAACAACCAATTTCATATCCAGTTTATTACCCAGAAACATACTAAAAAAGCGACAAAATCCAAGAAAGAATCTTTGAAAAATGCCAAGTTAATTGACACTTTGGAGATCTCGATCGGTGATGCCAATGGCACCAGACCCTATGAGAATTATTCTGGTGGTGAGGCATTTCGGATTAATTTCTCGATCCGGTTGGCGTTGGCGAAGTTGTTGTCTCGAAGAGCCGGGACACCTTTGCAGATGTTGGTAATTGATGAAGGCTTTGGTACCCAAGATCGGGAGGGGTGCGATCGGTTGATTGCGGCGATTAATGCGATATCTAATGATTTTGCTTGTGTCTTGGCAGTAACTCACATGCCCCAGTTTAAAGAAGCTTTCCAAACCCGCATTGAAGTTAGCAAAAATGCCTCTGGCTCTCAGATTCAAATTATTTCTTAAGAGTCTGCTACGCTGGTTTATTCCCCAGTCAAAACTTGTTTAGCAGTAATGCTGAGTTTGCCAAACTGCGGCGATTCTATGGCATCTTGTTCTACATAAACCTTTTCTTCATAGAACCCTTCTACCAGCTCTAAAATAGTTACTTTATTTAAAATTGGATCTACAATCCAATATTCTGGAATTTGGCGAACCGCATACTCTGATCTTTTGTAGCGGTAATCTCGCTTGTCTTGTTTAGGGCTGACTACTTCTACCACTAATTGAGGTGCTGGCATGTCTGGCAAAATTACTGACTGGTTAGTTTCTGATAGCTGTGACTCCAGCTCTGCGGTGAGAATGGTCAAATCTGGTATTCGCACAGTAGCTTTACCGCTTTTTACAGATATTGCTATTTGATTTCTTAGTAGCTTTGCCGGTACTCCTAGTTTGGCAAAATAGACTAATAGTGCAATCTCAGCTCTTTGGTTTTGGTGACTTTCTGGAGGCATTAAAACTAGTTCTCCATTGACCAGCTCATAAATATCATCTGTGCCATCATCATATTCTAGGTATTCCTCCAGGCTTATTAGTTTGGTTGCAACAATCATAAAATTCACCTGTCCTATAATCAATTATTATTGTAACCGATGATTATCGAAGTTCTTATTTTCGCAGAGGATTAACCTCATCTATTTTTTGTTGGCTTTAATCACTATTTGAGCACATGCATGGGCATCAGAGAGCGCCTGGTGGTGTTCTAGTTCGATATCTAGATGCACACAGACATTGGGGAGATTGGTGGGTCGAATGCCCCAGGTGCGGCGAGCTAATTGGACTGTGCAGGTAAAAGGTTGAAGTAAATTAGTAATTTGATAGTGATCGCAGCAGGCTTGCAAAACTTTGCGATCGAAAGACGAATTATGGGCGGCAAAGAAATCGGCATCTCGTAAAACTTCACTGATTTCTGGCCACAGTTGAGCAAAGGTTGGCTCTTTGGCCACGTCTTTCCAGGTAATGCCATGAACATAAGTGAAAATGAACTCGCGGGAGGGCGGGCGAATTAAGAAGTGCTGTTGCTGAAGGATGGTGCCGTTTTCGACGGTGACTAGTCCGATCGCGCAGGCGCTGGTGGGGCTGTAATTGGCTGTTTCAAAATCGATCGCGACGAATTTCATAGTTTTGATGGATGCTGAGGAGTTTAAGTTTTTTCTACTACAGTAATTTTATCGCCCAACTGTTGTGAAACGACGTAGTAATCTTGGGCGTTTTTTGTTCCTTGAATGTTTTACCCCCACAGGTGTGGGGAATACCAGGCTAGGATGTAGCTCGACTTTGCTGGCAAACGGTTCACCCCCACAGGCGTGGGGAATACGATCAACCTTTGCTTCAGTGCCAAACAGCACATGCTCTTCTGCCAGCTTTTGCAAATCTACCCAGGTTTGAGTAGGTAATCGATCGCTTAAACTCTTAATCGCCGTTTCCAATTCTTGCCGATAAGCCGAGCCACCGTAGGCTTTCAGCATTCTGGCACCCAAAGTCAAGGCAAAAATTTCCCCGAGTTCAAAAATTGCAAAAATTTATTTTGCTTAAGTAAAGTTAATATTTTGTGGTTTCTGGTCGATCGATTAAAATAAGCTAAAAATAATCAGAGAAGACCGTGGATCGTACTTACACCTTCAACTTCGATACCGATGCAGCCTTAACTTCTCTCCAAACAGTGCAGTTGGAAAACTTTGAGCATTACCAAGCACGGCTCGACCTGTTTAACCTTTCACTAATGGCTGACTATGACCAGCTAACTTGCTTGAGCAGCCTGACGGCGATCGATAAATATTGGTATCAAATCGAAACTGCTAAAAAAGTTTTGCGCCAACTAGGTGGCCGTGCTCTTCTTGCTGACGAAGTAGGCTTGGGCAAAACTATCGAAGCTGGATTAATCATTGCCGAATACCTTGCCCGAGGGATGGTGCGCTCTCTACTGATTCTCACCCCGGCTTCTTTGGTTTCTCAGTGGCAACTAGAACTGAGCGAAAAATTCAATATCAGCACCATCACCACCGATGCCCGCGATCTACAGCAAGCTCCCGAAGAATTTTGGACAGAGAATCCCCGCATTGTGGCTTCTATTAATATGGCCAAATCTGCGAAACATTATGCTTTTGTCACTAATCGAGCCTGGGATTTAGTTGTGGTAGATGAAGCCCACCATCTCAAAAATCGTTCTACTCTGAACTGGAAATTAGTCAATGATTTGCAAAAACGCTTCATTTTAATGCTTACGGCTACCCCAGTGCAAAACTCTTTAGTGGAGCTATTTAATTTGCTTACTCTCTTAAAACCGGGCTTACTGCAAACCGAAGCTTTGTTCAAAAAGCAGTATGTGGATAGTAAAAATGGTCGAATGCCCAAAAATCCGGAACAACTTCGATCGCTGATGCGGGAAGTGATGATCAGAAACACCCGTGCCTTGGTGGATGTGAAGTTACCCAAACGCTTTGCTACCACTATTACTGTTGTTCCTGATAAAGCTGAACAGCAGCTATATCAAGATTTAAGTGCCTATTTGCGTTTGCAGACCGCTGGACTCGATCGGCTTTCGCGCACCAACCTATTGATGCGTGCTGGTTCTTCCCCAGGTGCGCTGGCTGATTCGCTCAAACAACTAAGTAAACGTCTACCAGATGAAGAACTTTTGTCTTTGGCTAAACGGGCGGCTCAGATTAAACAAGTAGAAAAAGCCAAAATATTGGTCGAAATGCTGGGTAAGTCTCGCCAAAAAACTTTGGTATTTAGTGCTCACAAAGCGACCAGTATCTATTTAGCCAAGGCTCTCCAAACTGCCAATATTCCCTTTGCTGAGTTTCAGGGCGGCATGTCTCTCAAAGAAAAAGATGCGGCGATCGCTTCCTTCCGTGATGAAGTAGGGGTCTTATTGGCTTCAGAGACTGGCGGTGAAGGACGTAACATTCAATTTGCCAACGCAATTATTAACTACGATCTACCCTGGAATCCGATGAAAATTGAGCAGCGGATTGGCCGGATTCATCGAATTGGGCAGGCTCAAGATGTGTTTATTTTTAATTTCTGCCTCAAAGACAGCATTGAAGAATATATCTTGCAAATTTTGCATGATAAAATAAATATGTTTGAATTGGTAGTCGGAGAAGTTGAAACTATTTTGGGCAACGCTGACAGTGAATTGGATTTCAGTGAGGTGGTGATGGATATATGGTTACAGCATCAAGTAAAACCAGAACTTGACCAAGCTTTCAATCAGTTGGCGGACAATTTGCTGCAAGCTAAAGATCGCTACCGCGAGATTCAAGTTTTGGAAGAACAGATTTTTGGCGAAGATTTTGAAGCCTAAAACATACTACTATTAACTACTATAATAATGATTGATCCGATTTTAAGCACGCTGGCAAAACTAGTTACTCTCTATGATGGAATGGCTGAACCTAGCGGCGATCGAGAGTTAACGGTATTGTTGACTAAAAATATTGCTAAACAACTAGATTTGCCGGAAGAAGTTACTCTAACAACCTTGGCTGATGCCAGCGACAGTGTTTTTGTCACTTACAGCTCAGAATTACTAGAGAGATTCAGCCATTTGTTAAACCAGGGCGGAGGCTTCAGCGCGATCGAAATTGCCTATCAAGGATATTTAAAAACTACGGGGTTCGAGAAACAATTGCTGCAAACCCTGGCTCCTCAAAATGGTTTGATTCATTATTTAGATGCCAAACCTGCACCCACTCGGTATCTTTGGTGTCATGTGGCCTACAGTGCCGAAGCTGATGAAAAGAAAATAGGAATGGTGTCATTTTTGGTAAATGAGCTAACGATGGTGGCTCCGGTCGAGATTGGCGATGCTTTGCTATGGGAAGATGATCGATCGATGGTGACAGAAATGAATCCGATTTCTCCAGAGCTTACGACCCTACTGGTGGAGTTAATTGAGCGCACTGCTGCCGACTTAATTGATG
The DNA here is from genome assembly GCA_031418695.1 of Synechococcales cyanobacterium VAR_35_metabat_10. Taxonomy (GTDB): domain Bacteria; phylum Cyanobacteriota; class Cyanobacteriia; order Cyanobacteriales; family Chamaesiphonaceae; genus JAAFHZ01. Next base: position 28,798 of record JANOXZ010000150.1, on the reverse strand, counting down.
TGGATTTGCAAAATTGGCAGGCTAAATTAAACAGAGCGAAAGCCCGTGATGAGGAGCGGCTTAAAAACTATTATCAAACTATTAGTGCCGAAATCAATCGCCGCATTGTTTCGCGTCGGTTAGCAGGCGAGGAAGAAGCGAAGGAATTAGCCCGCATTGCAGCAACCGATCGAGAACTGCAAACTAAGTTAGCTGATCTACAGACTAGGTATGCTTTAAAGGTGACAGCATCTCTCCATAGCGTGTTAGCGATTCAAATACCCACTATTCATATTAGTTGTGAATTAGTGCGTAAAAAACAGCGGCGGGTAGTGACAGCAGTATGGAATCCGTTTACCCGTATTGTGGAACCTTTGTGCTGTGAGGAAAGTGGACTACCTGTTTCAATTTTTTATTTGGATGATAGTGGCGCTAAAATCATCGCTCCACATGTTTGGAAGAATTAGCACGTCGTTAGAATCTCTAACGACGTGCTAATTCTTTAATAATCTCTGTGGCTGCTGCTACGCCAGTGGCACAACCGCCTTCCATATATCCTTGGGCATCGATCGAGCAATGTTCGCCAATAAAGAACAAGTTACCGACTCTTTCGCCTTCGGCTCCGCCAAACTTTGTCCATTGTCCTACTAAGTAAGAGGCGTAGGAGCCACGAGTATAGGGTGAATCTAACCAATCGGAGATTGCTGCTTTGCCGGTGGCCAACTGGGCTACGCCGGGATAAATTTGATCGAAATCTTTAGCTAATTGATTGGCGATTTCTGATGGTTTGGAGCCAGATATTTGCACTCCTAGTTTGCCGCCGCTGAAATTGGTGATGATGCCCGCTTTGCCAGGAGTATAGCGACTGGTTTCCCAGGTTTCGCTAGTTGTTAAGTTGCTAAAAGATTGACCGTTGGAGCGATATTTGCTGCGCCAGAGTCGATCGCTATAGCTGAGCATTGTTTTGGTGTTGGTGCCATAGCCTAGTTCTTGGATGGCGGTTTGTTTGACTGCTGGGATCTTTACGCCTAAGTCGATTTTGCGCAGAACACTAAAGGGCAGGGCTAAAATTACACGATCGAAGGTAGCAACATTACTTACTCCACCCCGGCGTAGGCTTACTTGATAGCGACCATTGGCGGTGGTGCGAATGGATTCTAGAGCTGTGTTGGTTTCTATTCGATCGTTCAGCTTTTGGGCTAATTTATTGGTGATCTGTTGGTTGCCGCCGCGAATATGATAGCGTTGGTCGCTTTCTCCAAAGATTTCTATTTTGTTAGCTTGTTTGCCGATGAGTGTCAACAAATTAATGGCTGACTGTTGATCGGCTTCTAAGCCAAATTCGTTGAGGTAGGCAACTTCGATGAATTCTCGCAGCAATGGGTCGGGGCAATATTGTTGCAGGTAGGCGGATATAGACAGTCGGTCGAGTTGGATAGCGCGAGGATTTTTTGATTTGTAGTTGACTGTGCCGATCGCTTGTACATCTCGATCCATTTGTTTGGCAAGAGGAATAAAGGGGGTGATTAGTTCTTGTTCTTTGATCAGGCGGTTGTTAAAGAACCAGACATCGGGGGTGAGTCCTCGATCTACTTCTACCAAATCGACTTCGATTAAACCGAGTTTTTTGGCTAGTTTACGAATGTTGGTGTGGCTCGAATCGATGAATTCACCGCCTAATTCCATAGTGGCTGCGGTACCCAGGGCATTTTGCTGGCTGAGCATTCTGCCACCAGTGCGTTTACTAGCTTCGATAATGCGGACGGGTATGCCTGCTTTCACTAAATAATAGGCTGCGGTTAATCCGGCGATGCCTGCGCCAACAATTAAAACCGGGGATTTGTTGGCGGCGGTGGCTGGTTGATGAAGTTGTTTATCTAAGGCCAGGGCGGCAGCGCCACTTGCTGTTGCGAGGGAGGCTTGTAGGAGACGACGGCGGCTGATGCGGGTTGCTAATATTTCGTTGGCGGTGGCCGCTGAAATTTTTTGCTGCGCCGCAAAGCTAGCGATTCGATAAGCTCTTTGTAAGACCTGAATTAAATGATTTCTAGCCATGATTTTTAAACTGATCTGAGCTATTTATTTTTTGTAGCTATCTAACAGAAGCAGTCTGAGCTGACAAAGTTCCTCTAGTGACTCCAAGCTGGTTTCGCAACTGTAACTTTTGCCAGAGATGGGCACCAGATATTTCTCCAGCCAGCAGCCGACGATATTGATCGATTACTTCTTTTACCTTTTGACCATCTTCCCGTAAAAACTCCAAACGAAAATGGCGGATGCCCAGATCTAATAGCTCGACTAAATATTCAGCGCCGGTTTGGGCTACACCATTATAAAGAGTATTGCGACAGCCAATATCGGCTTGCAATATATGGGCTGTGCCGACTCTATCTACTAACTCCACTTGCTGGGTATCGCAAGGACGACCACAATCTTTATAGTCCTTGCCAGTAGATAGAAAGGCACAGAAAACACAGTGTTCCATGTGAAACATGGGCATGTGTTGATGAATAGTGACTTCTAATAAATGGGGGGAATAGCTTTTTATAAGGTCAGTAAGCTGGGAAATATTCAAATCATAGGAGGCTGTGACTCGCTCTAGTCCAAGCTGTTGAAAGTAATCGGCGGTAATGGCGTTAGCAATATTTAAGGAGAAATCACCGATACAGCGTTTATCAGTAAATATCCCTAACTGATCATAGTTGCGCACTAAATATCCAGCAGGATTGCAGGCATCTAGTTGTTTGAGAGTCCATTGCTCATTGCTTTTGGTGATTCTGGGTGGTACGGCAAATAGTTGGGCTTGGCCTGCGATCGATGCCGCCGATCGATAGTCTTGAGGATTGCTAAACTCGCAGTATATCTGAGGGACAGCAGCATTAACGGCGGCTTCCAGTTGTTCTAAGTTTCTGACTAATACATTGATCTGGGGCAGCGACATGATTGTATTTGCTTTGGGCAATAGATCAGTGAACGAGCGATTTTCATGCAGTTGCCAAACTCGGGGGGCTGTGCGCAGCTCCAGCATTTGAGTGACAATTTCGCGCCGTAAACGATTTAGCTCACTCACTGGCAACATGGCCTGCTTTGCAATTGAGCAAGTCAATTCCCCTAAGTGGAACGGTGTGTTTCCTAGTCTGCCGAGCTGTTCTTGTAATTTAGTTGCAGTCAGTGGTTTATTTTGGGCGATCGATAGCACCATCTCTGATACCACCTGTACCTCATGCCCCTGTTGATCAGTGGCTACTAATTTCAACGCCCCATTAATTTCACCAGTAGCTACAATATCTAGCGGCTGAGTAGCACCAATCTTTTCAGTATTATAGGTCTGGCGAACTTGCTTTTCTAGCTCCGGATCGCTGGTTTTCCAGATTTTGTCGCCGACTTCGATCGCCCGTAAATCTACTTGCTCCCAGTTAAAACTTACTTCGGCAAAATCGTCATCGCTATCAAAAGTATAAACTCGGCCACCTACGCCCTGATTACCGATCGCCAATCCATCACCGGGTTTGATGGGAGCTTGAAATTGAATAATAATCGATCGCATTCCTACTCTTACTACTTCGCCGACCAAGACTCCTTGCTTGCTGCTGAATTCGCCATGTACCAGCGTTTGATTGTCGATGCCGCCCAGCCAGCCAGTGGATAAGCCGCGCGAAAAAGCCATTTCTAATTGATATCGATCGCTGTGAGGATTGATCGATTGATAGTCTAACGAGTCGATCGCTTGTCGGTAAATTTTGGTGACACTGGCTACATATTCTGGGGTTTTGAGTCTGCCTTCAATTTTGAGGCAACTAATGCCAGCATCAACAATTTGGGGTAATAGTTCTAACCCAGCTAAATCTTGAGGACTGAGTAAATATTGCTGATCACCTAAATCTACTTTGTAGCCATTAGCAACTAATTCGTAAGGCAACCGACAAGCTTGGGCGCATTCACCACGATTGGCTGATCGACCACCCAAGGATTCGCTGGTCAAGCATTGACCAGAGTAGGCCACGCAGAGGGCACCGTGAACGAAGATTTCGAGGGGGAGTTTGGTGGGGCCGAGCTGTTGTTGAATTTTGGTGATTTCTTCGATCGAGCATTCCCGGGCCAAGACTACTAGGTTACAACCTAAATCTTGGGCGAATTTTACACCAGCGGCGCTGGTGATGGTCATTTGAGTAGAGGCGTGGATTGGCCAATCGGGGGAGATATGGCGAATGGCGCGACAGATGCCCACATCTTGGACGATCGCGGCATCGACTCCGGCGCGAATGGCGGTCTTGAGGTAAGCTTCGACGGCGGGGAGTTCGCTGGGGAAGATGAGGGTGTTGAGGGTGAGGTATCCTTTTACGCCGCGCTGATGAAGGAATGCCATGAGTTCTGGTAGATCGGCGGTGCTGAAGTTTTCGGCTCTCATGCGGGCGTTGAATCGATCGAGGCCAAAGTATATGGCATCGGCACCGTTTTCGACGGCGGCTTTGACGCAGTCCCAATCGCCTGCGGGGGCTAGTAGTTCGGGTTTGTGGCCGGGTGATGATGTCATGGGGACTGGCGATGGGGTGAGAGGGTAGAACGCAGCGGCTGTTTTCAGCCATGATACACTGCCCCATGATGTTGATGAATGATTGTTCGATCACTTATAATCTTCTCTAGATGAGTTCAAATTAACTGTTATGACTACCGAAGAACTGCAAGTTTTGACGATCCGCAATGCCCAAAGCATTATCAGTTGGGCAAGAGATGCGGTTGCCCAAGATCGCTGGCTGGAATCTCAGAGAAATGTGGCCAGGACTTTGGTGGATATTGTTACTACCGAGTCTGATGCGGACAGTATTAAAGCTAAGCTCAGAAGTTTGTTGGGTTCAATGGAAGGTGAACTCTACAGTTTTGCTCAGCAGTCGATCGATTTGCGAACTAAGGCGCAAGTGATTCTAGGAGAAGCAGTGGAGCTGGCAACAGCAGTGGAATTGGCATCGGATAGGACGCTGGAAAAGATGATGCTGTTGGAGAAGAAGGTTGCTGAGCTGGAGGAGATGATTGAAATTATTATTAACGATAGTCGGGCAGATAGGTTAAGAATTACAGCTCTGGAAAATCGTGCTCAAAATAAAAACTAAACTTTATATTTCTCGATCAAGAAACGGAAAAATCTCGTCGCCAGATTCACTAAGAGTTCTGGATGTTTTTTGGAGATCTAGGTCGATTGCCAGCAAATCAATACCGTCAATTAGTTGAGCATAGAAGGATTGATCGATCGCTAAATTATCGTAACAACGAGATCTTAAATCAGGGTCTGCTTGGAATCTGGCTAAGGCCGATCGCAATGGAGCCATGACATCGTAGGCCGCTTCGGCTTTCTCGATCGCCAAGACTGGAATAGGTTGCTGTTTTCGTAAAAAAGCCAAATCAATCAAATCGCGGGCATGAACGCCGGGATCTGAATATCGATCAGCGTTAGCCAACAGCTTACTGGCAAAGCAATCTGTAATACTCAAACACTCCACTGGCGACAAAACATACAGAAAAAACTCAAAAACTGCGGGTTGAATACTGGGATGTGATTCGGAATGTCACACCCGAAAACTTAATCTTTATAGATGAATCTGGTGTGAATTTAGCAATGGTTCGGATGTATGCTAGAGCATTTGGAGGTGAAAGAGCACGGGGAGCTAAACCGCAAAAAACACAAAATGTCTCAATTATCGGAGCAATATCTTTGGAATGAATGATTGCATCATATAATATTTTAGGAGGAGTAAAAAAAATGACTTTCGAGTGAAAATATTCGGAACTGGTATGCTCATGGATGTTATTGTAATTCACCTTTTGAAAATGGCTCAGACTGCCAAGGCGTATAGATACACTAGTGAATCTGATTAATTCGCCTTATCCGAGACAGAACCGCTATAAAATGTGATGACTGCTTAGATATATGCTAGAACAATATCGTAATTAGGGATGAAGTTATTACCTAGATTTGCTTGTAAAGTAGTAACTAAAGAAGCAGCACCAAAAGGATCAAATATTAATTTTCCAGAACTTTGCTCATAAGTAAAGTTGTAAGGCTGTATGTTTTTATCTTTGACAAATATTTTTATTTTGTCTCCTTCTACATAATTAAAATCTTTGATGGTATCTGAACCATTAACACCGCCAAAATATTGTGAGAAAAATTCAAATGTATCCGAACCAAGCCCACCCGTGAGAGTACTATTGCTACTGCCACCAGAAGTAAGCGTGTCATTTCCATCACCTCCATTGACTATATGACTGCCTAGACCAAAAGTGAGTGCGTCCTGACCAGCACCTCCCTCGATAGTATCACTGCCATAAATTCCAATAATAATATCATTGCCAGAATCTCCCCCGATATCATCTCCAAAAAGAGCATCATTACCATAACCACCAAATAGATAATCATCTCCATTTCCTCCACGAAGGTCATCCTCACCATATCCTCCATCAAGATTGTCATTGTTATTGCCCCCTAAAAGAAAGTCATTGCCCTTCCCTCCTAAAATAGTATCATCGCCATCATATCCAAACAACCCATTAACACCATCATTTCCTTGAATATAATTATTTAATGAGTTTCCTCCAGCACTGGGAGTTGATCCATTAAGCAGCGTGAAATTCTCAACGTTATCGGGTAAAACTGGAAAGCCTCCGGAAGTAGAGATAAACATGATATCAATACCTTCGTTGGCATTTTCTATCACAGCATCGTTGTCAACATAATAAACATCATCACCAGCCTCACCTTTTAAATAATCATCACCAGTTCCGCCATCTAATGTGTCATTACCGATACCTCCTAACAAGGCATCATTACCTCCGTTACCATATAATTTATCATCGCCTCCAAAACCATAAATAATGTCAGGACTATAAGAGCCATTAATAATATCATTCTCGTTTGTTCCATACGTACCGTAGGAATAAGGGATCGCATTGATTACAGCCATAATTATTGAGCCTCAAATAAAGTAAGTTTAAATTGACTAAGCAAAGCATTAAAGATATCGCAATCTAAAAAAAAAAACTGAAGTTTTGATTTTAGATTTTGACTTTTTGGATAAAAAGAAACCAGTCAAAAGTTTTACAAGGATAATTTAGAATTACCATGTAATCGATATATAGCTTCGACCACCAAATAGTTTAGATACTTAGTAAAGTCAATAGGCACACGATAACTTACTCGTCGTCAATGAATCGTCTAAAGATCGCAAAAATACCGTCAAAACCATATTTTCCATGAATTATTAGGTATTAGTTCTTCAAAAGAGACTAAGTTTTGGTGACTTAATCTAATTTGGTTGGCTGCTGCTTAATTATTTCTAAAAGAAAAGTGCTGTTCTCATTTTCAACTAACTGCGAAGTATTTAACCCTGCAAAATATTCCAGTAACAGGCGATGCAAAAATACATATCCTCCACCAACTCGTCGCAAAAAAGTCTTTTCTACTGCATAATCCAAAAAAGCCGCATAGTTCCAGGGCATCACTCCGCTGCGACATAACATTCTTCGCACAATTACATGTTGCACACAAGCTAAACCACCACAAATTAACCAACAACAAATACCAAAAGTAATACCAGCACTTAATCCATTACCAATTCCTCCCGGCCAATCCCCCGATAACCCATAGCCCACAATATTAGCCAAAGCATACGGAATATTCACCGCCAAACTAATGCGCAGCGCGCCCCTCGCCGTATCATAAATCCCCTGATTTGGAATTGCTGTTGTTCCGATTTCACCATTGGTCAGACCAAAACCCACAATCATAATCATCCAAACAGTAGGTGCCAAAATATAAGAATATTCAATGCCATAGGCCACATAATATATTGCCCCAAACACTAAACTCAGTAACAACCCTGGTAAAACTCCCAATTTTGCTCTTGCCCAAGACCAGCCCCAAGCCTCAAACAACTGAATTCGACCTGACTCCAAAAACTTCAAGGCTGCAATCCCCGATGATAACGCCACCAAAAAACCATCTGCCCGGCCAAAATCTGCTCCCAACAAAATCCCGACAACCGTGCCCTGACTGATCCCAGCCGCAGCGCCGAAGCGGATTGCCGACCAGAGTTTTCGCCAACGGTATTCTTGATGAGCCATATCAACATCATAAAAACTTTGAATGATCAGAGTGACGAAATTGATCATGATGCCAGTAGCAGTACCAGTAAGTAATCCTATTCCCAGTCCTTCTAGTACCCCATAGATGTCACGTTCTAACCATGGCAACACCCATCAGCCCAACCGATGGTTGAGGCATGATGAATTCCCGCTCCCATCCCGCCAACTGCTCCTACAAACAGGGCGATGATCATGGTTTCAATCATATTTAGCCAATATCTTTGCTGGCAAAATAGTAGTAAATCAGGCTGTATTTGTTCAATAAAAAACATACTTTGATTTCGTTGCTGCAAATTACTCGCCAGCCAACTCAGCCAATCTCTTGCCCGATCGTCATATTCAGAAATTGCACCCCGATGCCTTAGCATTCGCTGAATATAGGCTGTAAAAAGGTTATTACGCCAATCTGTTGAGGACTGTAATAAAGACAGAGCAAAGTTTTCATCTTGGCAAACCACCACCAAAATGCTTAGCATTAAAGGAGTTTGCATGATTTCCTGTAACTCCTGATCCTGATGGAGTGCAGCTCTTACTGTGGTTAATCGTTCGCGCAGCGTCTCCGAAGAAGAATCGCCCAATTGCTCTAAATATCGATCAATTTGAGATAGAGAGAGATGTTGAACTAGTACAGCATCGTTTAGCTGAAGTTTGCTAGCAAGAGCATCGTAATCATTGACCCTGCTACACACCACCAAATCGGTGAGCCAATAATCCGATCGAAATTGATTAATCGCCTGCACACAAGCATCCCGTTGTTCATCCACCACTTCATCCAAACCATCAAGTAAGGGCAAAATCTTAGCTTCCTCGATCCACTGCTGAGCAAGCTGTTTAGGAACTTGATATCGCACCTGCAACTCTTCTATTAGCCAACTAGAAATCGAACAGGAGGGCTTGGCCCAAGATGAAAGATTAAAAACCACCGGCATGGGATGATCGAGATCTTGAGTGGCTCGGACTAACAGCGCACGAGCTAGATCCAACAATAACGTTGTTTTCCCCGCACCTGGATCACCCAAAATCAATAGAGATCGATCGACCTGATCGTAAACATCCAAAATCTTGGTGTTGTCTGGCAACCGCTGCTGAGTTCGATCGGACAATTGAGTCAACAGGTTCCAAGGTTGTTCGATCGCCACCGATCGAGTCTCTAAGCCCAGTTCAATCATCAGTGCATTGTGCAAAGAATTTTCCAAGACCCCCTTGATCCAAAACACCTGTACTTTTTCCAGCATCTTACTGCGGTTTCTGCAATAGTATCGATTCTCTGGAACAGTTGGAATTACGTTCGATATTACCTCTGGTGTAATTGACTCCTGCTGAGTTGAGTCAATGTCAGCTACCGAATCAACAATTACAGTCTGCGGCTCGATAGCTACGCTTGCACCTTTGGTGATCGCCTTTGGCACAAGCGGAGCTATCGGATCCAAAAATGATTCAACTACTTCAGTTGTGGTTAAATCCAAACCTTGATCAGAAATCACTGGAGGTGGTGATTCTCTGTCAGCGGTCACATCTCCTAATCCGATGATCTCTGTTGTAGGTTGGACAGCGATCGATTCATTTTGGATGAGAGGAATCTGTGCTTTTACTGCGATGTCACCATTTTGAATTTGCTCATATAGTGCTGTGGTGACAGGATCAGGCGTGATTGCTAACTGACTATCTAAGATTTGACAGCAAGCTTGATATTGTTTGATCGCAGCACCACGTTGTCCACAATATGTTGAAACTCGCATAATTGACTGGTGCATCAATTCATTCCACGGCTCCAATTCCAGCGATCGATGAGCATATTGCAGAGCCTGACTCCACTGTTGCTGCTGCTCATAATGTGTGACCAAACTATGGCAAATATCTATTGCTTGCTGATGTAACTTGGTACGAGTAAACATCACCCATTCTTCAAATGGTTCCTCCATTGGCAGAACTGTTTCAGCTAAGAATTCTCCTTTATAACAAGTCAGTGCTTGTTCAAACTGAACAATATTTTCTGGGATTAATGGAACGGTTTGCTGTTCAACAACTGCATTCAAATGAGTAGAAAACTGAGCAAGGTCTGATTGATAAGAGCTATCAGAATTAAAATGGATTGTCTGACGAGTTGCTGACAAAAAAGGTTTAGTGGCTTGTCGATCGCCCAAAACTTGTCGTAAATTTGCCAATGTCTGTCGAACATTGCTCCTTGCTCGCTCTGAGGGAAAATCTGGCCACAGCAGGGCTGCCAACGATTCACGATGGTGAATTTGATGAGATTCAACCATCAAATAAACTAATAATCCCCAAACTTTGTCGTAGGCAAAATTAGTGACCGGGACATTATCAAGATTAATTTCCAGGGAACCAAGAAAAGAAACCGATAACTGTTTCATTAGAGAACTGCCTAATCACGACTAAACAAGCAAGGTTTATTAGTTCTTACTCACTAATTATCGAGAGCTAAACAGCCTAAAACTCTGGCCGAAAAGCACTTGATATCTTCAGAATTCTAGTATAGTACTTTGCGTAATATGTGGCAACTTCATTAACCTTTATTCCTAGCTAATTCCCTGTAATTCCTTCTCTGGCACCGGTAGGAGCGGAATTGTAAAATGAAACTTGCTGCCCTGATCTTTGCCATCAGAAGCCGCCCAAATTTGGCCACCCCAACTCAATACCGCCTGCTGACAAATCGCCAAACCCAAACCAGTGCCGCCAGTAGTGCGGCGGAGTGCTCCTTCTTCTTGGTAAAAGCGTTCAAAAACCACCTGCAATAAATTAGGCTCAATCCCTCGACCATTATCAGAAACAATCACTTCTAACATAATATTGTGGCTAACCGCCTGAATCGTGATCTGCCCTTTATTAGAGGTGAACTTGTAAGCATTGTCTAACAGCTTACTCAACACTTCTACCAGCCACTCACCATCTAAATTAACTGCTGGTAACTCTGGATCGATATCGATAATCACCTCAGGCTTATCGCGTTTCGGTGCATCGCGGCGCTGGTTTTTCATACCGCTTACCGCCAAATCCACACATTCTCGCAGAGATAGATCTTCTGGGTGCCACTGAAACCGTCCACTTTCTAATTGCGAGAGCGTCAAAAAATCTTGGATCAGCTTGCGCATCCGCTCACTGTCGGTCAACGCCGTGTTTAGCATGACTTGACGCATATCCAAAGACATATCTGGCTCAGAAGACAGGCTTTCCAGACAAATCTGAATCGTGGAAAGTGGCGTGCGCAGCTCGTGGCCAGTGATCGCCACTAAGTTGCCGCGAATCCGATCGAGCACCGCCATCTGTTCATTTAAATATTCCAAATGAGTATAGGCTTCGGCCTGGATCAGGGCACTGCCCACATGGGTCGCCACCGCTTCTACTAAGCTGATTTCTTCGGGCAACCACTGATGATTGGTCGATTCGCAGTGGTGCAGCTCCACGATCCCCAGCAGCCGGTCTTGAGAAAGCACTGGCACCATCAGAATATTGCTAATTTGATACTTCGCAATCAGGTCAGCAGTGGTGGGCGACAAGCTATCGATCGCCGCCATGGTACTAGGAGCATGAGTCTCCACGATCTCATTCAACAGCGGATGCCGATCTAAATTCCACAGTTTACCAATGAGGGAGCTGCAACCGGGCTGTCCCACATATTCATAGGCAATTTTGGTACTGGTTTCGCCGCTTTGGTAACGGTAGATCAAACAGCGACTGGCCTGCATGGCCGCCCCAATTTCTTGCACCGCAATGTTCAAGATCTCATCGGGCTTGAGGGAACGACGCAGAGCGCTGGCAATGAGGTTTACCAACCGCTCCCGGTTTTCTTGGGCGGCGATCGACCGATAGGCTTTAATCAACTTATATTGACCAGCCTGCAAATAAGTCACCAAGCGCTGCACAAAGGCATCGGCACTGGTGGGCAGGGCTTCAAACTGTGGCTCTCGCAGCTCTTTTAAAATCTGCTGGGTTTCTTTTTTTAGCTTAGGGCGCTGCTTAACAACCTTGGCTAACAACAGCTCGGCGGCATCTAAAGCCACCTGGCGATCGAATGTCCAAATTCCATCAAAGCGTTGGGAAGACTCCAAACCAGTTTTGACCCAGTCTCCTTCGCGCTCTTGGCAAATTAAGCAGGCTGCTGACTGGGAACCAATTACTACTAAGTTCCACTGCTGCGCCAATTTATCGGTAGGTTTGAGCGAGATCAAGTTGTATTCAGTAACCGGCGGCTTTTCATCCATTACTGCCAGGACATAAATGCGATCGGACTGGCTGGCAATACGCTGGTAACGATGTGATTCTTGCCGATAGAGTCGCTCTTCTTGAAAGGTGGCGATTACTAAGGGCTGTTCGTCTCCGGCTAGCACCAAGTCTTCCATAGCCCGAGATAGTGCGGTTAAGGAAGATTTAAAATACAGATGAGGGCGCAGTTCTGGGTGTTGTCCCAATAACTCTGTTAAAACAGAATCGGCTATGCTCATATTTCTGCCCCGGAAGGCACGGTTGTTAGCTGTGTTCGATTGTATCTCAGTCGATCGCCAATTTCACCGACTGGGGGCGCTGTTCGTTGTGAAAAGTTACAGAAATATTTTCTGGCAACATATCTTAATCAAGTAATCGCTACGAGCCACCCCGGTTGCCAATCTGACCAACCATAGATTAAGCTTCATCACATTATGGAACCTTCTGGCTCTACTATGGAAAAATTTCAGAAAACGAGCTGGCAGTGGCAACTAGAGCAGATCCAGCAGCGCTTTGGTGAATGGATTATGGCAAAACTGCGGTTTGGCGGCTCCAAACAAGTTTTGCCAGAGTGGCTGATCACAGCCATCAGTTATTCCTTGTGGTTCTTGCTCTTTGCCGGATTGGCCTGGATCACATATTTGATTGTGAATCGATATGGCAAACAGATTGGTTTTCGTCGTCGCCGCCCAGGTGAGCCAAAACAGCAACCAGTCAAACAATACACCCTTGCCGAACTCCTCAGCCAAGCTCAGCAGTTTCAGAACCAAAAGAACTATGGTGAGGCTTGTCGATATCTATATCTGGCCATGTTACAAAGATTGAACGATGCCAATCTGGTGCCCCATCAAACCAGCCGCACCGATCGAGAATATGCCAAAATCTTGACTCATTTACCGGGCATGGCACCAGTCACCAATCTAGGCAAAATACTGCTACAAACCCACGAACAACTACAATTTGCCGATCGCACGATTACCGCCGAAGGCTTTGATAGCTGTCAGCAAGCTTACACCCAACTTTCCAGCCAGTTAGAACAACAGGCAGGACAGAACCCATGAAAGACTGGCAAAAGTTTCTGCGGCAATACTGGAAGATGATTTTAACCGCAATAGCAATCATTGTTTTGATCACTATTGTCAACGCCCTGGGTGGCGGCGAGCGGCTGAAAGGATCGAGTTATAGCTCAGAACCCCAAGGCTACGGAGCCTGGTATCAACAAATGGTCGATAAAGGTGTGGCGATCGAGCGCTGGCGCAAGCCTGCTGATATAGTATTTGATAAATATCCCAGTGGCACCACCCTGCTACAAGTCAATAGTAAACTGGAAGAATTCTCTCTAGATCCACCTGACAAGAAATGGATTGAAAACGGCAATACCCTGGTGATACTGGGTTTAGATGCACTATCTAACGACATTGAATTTAGCAAAAATTTAGCCAGCCCTCAAGGCAAAGTGAAAATTGAAACCACTCGCCGCTTCCGAGTCACTGATGTCTCATCTTCATATTTCGATCTAACCACCGTTCCCACCAGCATTGTTAGTGATGATCATGGTGCTGTAGTATGGCAATCTTCGATCGGTAAAGGAAAATTAATTTTAGCAACGACTCCATATCTAGCTGCCAACGCTTATCAAGACTCGACGGCTAACTATGAACTATTAACAGCATTAACTGGCAATCAACAGCGCATTGTAGTGGACGAATATTTACATGGCTACCGCGACTCCAGAGATCCTCTGAAACCTAATAGGAAGGGAGATGGTTTAATTTCTTACTTTGCCAAGACCCCTTTCTTGGTCGCATTTGTGAATATTTGCCTGGTGTTAGGAATTTTGGTGTGGCAGCAAAATCGTCGTTTTGGGGCGGTAGTTATACCCCAACCACCTCAAGTAGATAATAGTGTGGCCTATATTCAAGCCTTGGGCGGCATTCTCCGCCAAGCCCAAAGCAGTGAATTTGTGCTGCAAAATATTGGCAAAGCCGAACAGCTTAAGCTGCAACAGCTTCTGGGGTTGGGTAACAAACAACTGGTCGATCGGCAAACCCTGGTAGATGCTTGGCTGGCTCAAACCAAACTGCCTGTCACTGATCTACCAGTCATATTACAATTAGCCTCAAGCAATCAACCGTTCACCGAAGCTGAATTACAACAGTGGCTGAGCAAACTCCAAACCATGCGTGACCAGTTGAAGCGCCAATTACTATAATTTTTTTGACCTTTTATCATGACTCAGACCCACGACATTTTTCAGGCCGTTGGCGCAGGCTTAAACAGCGTAGTATTTGGTCAACAAGACATCACTAACCAGTTATTGATTGCCCTGTTGACCGGTGGCCACGTAATTTTAGAAGGCGTACCTGGTACCGGTAAAACCCTGATGGCCAAGGTGTTATCCCAGTTAATCCAGGCCGATTTCCGGCGGGTGCAACTAACTCCCGATATTTTGCCCATGGATATTTTGGGCACCAATATTTTTGACCTGCAAACCCAAGAATTTATTCTCCGTAAAGGCCCAGTATTTACCCAGTTCTTACTGGCCGACGAAATTAACCGTACCCCACCCAAAACCCAAGCAGCGTTACTAGAAGCTATGGCCGAAGGCCAAGTTACCCTCGACGGCGAAAGCTTACAGCTATCGGATTTATTTTGGGTAATTGCCACCCAAAACTCTCTGGAATTTGAAGGCACTTATCCTCTGCCAGAAGCCCAGCTCGATCGATTTTTATTTAAACTAATCATCGACTATCCACCCAGTAGTGCCGAACGGGAAATGCTTACCGCCTCCCAGCAGCCCCGTGGTATTCGCCAGCAGGCAGTAGTAGACAAAGTGGCCACTGTCAACGATTGCCTCGCCGCCCGTCAAGAAGTTCAAGCCATCAAAGTCAGTACCGCGATTATTGATTATTTATTGGCATTAATTCAGCAAACCCGCAAACATCCTGACCTGAGCCTGGGCGCTTCGCCCCGCGCCGCTGTGGCTTGGTTACAAGCCAGTAAAGCTGCTGCTTGGCTTGATCGACGGGATTTTGTCACCCCCGATGATTTGAAGCTCGTCGCTCCCCCACTACTGCGCCACCGGCTGATTTTACGCCCCGAAGCCCAGTTGGATGGTTTACAGATAGATCAGGTAATTACCAGCTTGGTCAACCAAGTTGCCGTGCCCAGATGACTAACAAGATGACCATTAATCAGCTATGGACTTGGATTCCCAGTGGTCGTTTAGTTGGCTTGCTGGCGATCGGTGGTTTAATTGCCACTTTGTTTGCGGCGCTATTGCCCAGCCAAATTGGGCTAGCTTTGCTGTTTACCTTGGGATGGTATGTATTACTAATTTTGTTGGCGATTATTGATGCCACCGGTGTCAGCAAACATCAAATCCAAGTCAGCCGCGAAAAATTGGGTAAACTGTCGATCGGGCGCGATAACCCCATCAAAATCTTTGTTAAAGCTCCATCTGGCCAAAAAAACTATCAAAAATTTAGCTATCAAATTCGGGACTTTGCTCCCACTAGTCTCCCTGGCAGTCCCAACACGATCGCAGGAGAAATTGCTGCTAATGGTCAGCAAGAGCATACCTACACCGTTCATCCCTATCAACGGGGTGAATCCGACTGGCAAGGCATCCAAGTACGACAACTCAGTCCGTGGGGCTTAACCTGGCAACAGTGGCGGGTAGATGCTGCCCAACCAGTGGTGGTGTATCCCGATTTAATTGGACTCAAAGCACTTTCTATCAAGCTCACCTTGCAATCGAGCGGCACTATTCGCCAGACCCGGCGACTGGGAGCGGGTACCGAGTTTACCGAGCTGCGAGAATACGCCGTGGGCGACGACCCTCGTTTAATTGACTGGAAGGCCACCGCCCGCCGCAATCGTCCGTTGATTCGGGTCTTAGAACCAGAGCAAGAACAGACCATCATTATCTTGCTCGATCGAGGGCGACTGATGACTGCCAATATTCAAGGTTTACAGCGTTTTGATCTGGGGCTAAATGCTACTTTATCTTTGGCGCTAGCCGCCATTCAACGTGGCGACAAAGTAGGCGTGGGCGTGTTCGATCGCACTCTGCATACCTGGCTGCCGCCCCAACGTGGTCAACAACACATGTCTCAAATCATCGATCGGCTGAGCCGCATTCAACCCGATTTTTTGGAACCCGACTATGTGGGAGCCATTAACACTGTGATTAGTCGGCAGAATCGCCGTGCCTTGGTGGTGATTATCACCGATATTGTGGATACCATTGCTTCTGCAGAATTGTTGACAGCTTTGAGTCGGCTAGCTCCCCGCTACTTACCTTTTTGTGTAACTCTTCGTGATCCCCAAGTCGATCACTTAGCCCATAACTTAGCCGCCAATATTCCCAATGCCTACGAACAAGCCGTGGCGATCGATATGCTACAACAGCGCAAGCTGGCTTTTGCCAAGTTACAACAGCGCGGTGTAATGGTGCTGGATGCCCCAGCCAACCAAATGAGTGATCAGTTAGTGGAGCAATATTTGCAAATTAAACAGAAAGGTCGGCTTTAGGTTTGCGCAGGCAGTACAGAATCAATAGGGTAAAAATAACGCTGCCAACTAAGTACTTAAAAATTCCCGGAATTACTTCTTGAGGTGAAAAGAACCCTTCAATCAGGCCAGCTACAAACAACATGGGCACAATTCCCATCACCAGTTGTGCTGCCTGTGCCCCATATATTTTTAAAGCATCCCGCCGTCGATATTGACCCGGCCACAGGATACCTTTGGCAATCAATAAACCAGCTCCACCAGCCAAAAAAATCGCTGGGAGTTCTAGAGAACCATGGGGAAAAACAAAAGCCCAAAAAGGATAGGCCAGACCATGTTGAGCAACTAGAGTAGCAGCGCCGCCAATCATCAAGCCGTTGAAAAACAGCGCATAGACCGTAAAAGCTCCAGCACTAATGCCCCCAGCCACAACCCGAAAAGACACAACCATGTTGTTGATCATAATGCCGCTGGCTGCTAGTGGCTCACTGCCTAAAATTGAACCCATCCATAGCTCACGCTTATCTCGTACTTTCTCGATTAATTCTTGGGGCATAACTAGAGGTAAAAAACTGGGGTCTCGCCAAGAACACCACCACCCAATTAAGCCCCCCAAAATAAACAGTCCAGTAGCAATTGCTGTATATACCCAGGTGTCTCTAATTATTTTTGGTAGATCCCAAGCATAAAATTTGATCAGTCCAGTCAGTTCTTGGCGATGGGATCCGCGATATACCTGGCTATAGGCTCGGCTGGTGAGGGTCTGAAGCTCTTGGATAATGCTGGGACTAATCTGGTTGGTCTGGGCACGAGCAAAATCTGCTGCGACCGATCGATATAAGCTGGCCAAGTTACCAATTTCAGCAGCATTTAAAGACTTAATTCCCTGCTTTTCTACTCGTTGTAACAAAGCTTCAAGTTCTTGCCACTTGGCAGCGCGGCTTGTGATCCAGCGTTGAACGTTCATAAATGATGAATTGAATACGAGTAGATAATGTATACTGGCTGCTGCAAGTGCATCACACCCATTGGTTGGGCAGTATATCATGCGTAAAAGTGCTTCAGACCCAATTGGTACGCTCAGTGTTGGTAACGTAATCAATGCCGCCATCTCTCTCTACAAAGCCAACTTTCGTGATTTTTTTTCGTTAGCTCTGCGATCGGTGGGTTGGATGGCATTGGCCATTGCTGGACTAATTCCAGTGGTTTTGGTCGGCTTTGCGATTAATAATGCTGGTGTTACTGTTTTAGCAGTTGTGGCTTGGCTGGGACTGTTTATATTTTGTTTAGCCAAATCTATGACTAGTCGGGGAGTGGTTGCCCGGATGGCCTATCAGCAATTGATCAACCAACCAGAAAGCCTATCATCTGCTTCTAGTCAGCTTGCCAATAGCCATTGGAAATTCCTCAGTTTAGTCTTGTGGCTATGGCTATTTCTGATTGGTGTGTTTATCCTGTCATACATGGCACTAGGAGCTGGCGTTGGTATCGGAGTCGCCATTGCGATGAATATACAAAATGCAATAGGTTATATTTTGGCAGGCATTTTTTTCATAGCTGGAATTGTGGCCTTCTTCTGGATCTTTCTATACTTTTATTCTTCTTGGTTTGTAGCTGAACTGCCGATCGCAGTAGAAAGATGCGCTGGCGGATTAGATGCTATTGGTCGCAGTCGGCAGTTATCGGCACCATTTTCATCCCGAGTTTTGATGATTATCTTGGTGGCCTTTCTTGTTGTATTTCCACTCACTATCATAGCCAGTATTCCTGGTCTTGCTGGTATCGGTCAACCACCAACATCATCGATATACCTCATATCTCAGACTCTTAACTTAGCTTTATCTTTGCTGCTAGAGTTGTTTGTGATGCCTTTTTGGCAAGTGATCAAATCAGTGGTTTACTTCGATTTACGTAGTAGATTGGAAGGAGCTGATTTACGAATGTAATTAAATATCTTTGTAAGCTTTGAGTATTCACTTATAACTTCAAACATGCAATATCTTAAGCGAGTAAAATCTAGAACCCCAGAGAGCGTAGAGCTAGAGTTTACTTTGGCAGGCGTTGGTAGCCGTGCTTTAGCCCTGTTCATAGATTATTTGTTGTGGATGGTGATACTCACTGTTTTATTGACGGTATTTGCTTTTTTGTATTATTTGTTTTCCAAGATTGCCGGTGTCGATAAATGGCTCATTGCAATTCAGGCGGTGATTTTTTTTGTAGTCTATATAGGCTATTTTATTTTTTTCGAGACTCTTTGGCAGGGACAAACTCCTGGTAAGCGCTATGCCAAAATTCGGGTGATTCGTGATGATGGCCGCAATGCTGGTTTGCAACAGGCAATTATGCGATCGCTGTTGCGGACAGTTGATGACTTGTTTTCACTCGGCCTGATTATGATCTTGTTCACCAAACAAGAAAAACGTCTGGGTGACTTAGTTGCTGGCACGATTGTTATCCAAGAAGCCCAGAATACTGCTCAAGAAATCTCGATCGATCCTGCCGCTCAAGAATTAGCAGATACTTTAGCGAAAACCGGCAGATTGGAAGCCCTTACCCCAGATAATTTTGCTGCTGTCAGACGCTATCTCCAACGATACCCCACGCTGTCGAGAGAGGCGCAACTGACAGTCAGCGAAAATCTCCATCAAGAAATCTTAGCTATTACTAAGTTGTATCCTAAGTCAGAGAAACCTAACTACCATTTGTTTATTCAGGCAGTCTATTTGGTCTGTTTACGGCAGTATGGAGGCTAGTGCGTTCCCGAATCTCGGTAAGATTGTACTCCTGCAAAATTTGACCGTTTTCATAGACTGGTACTAGTAAGTCTTCCACCTCAGCATTAGCCGGAATAGTCTGGTAGCCTGCTTCAGTTTGCACTAAAGCCAATCTACCCTGCTTGCTACGTTTGCCAGGATCGGTAGCTGGGTCTTTATAGACAGGGATATTTTGACCATTGATAGTCACCTCACTGCACTTAATCGCAAACTTTTGGGTATCTCGATCGATTTGTTGTAACAAAGCCCCACCCATGCCAAAAGCGATATTGCTAGCACTGAAGCCTAGGTCTTGACTGGCTTTTAAGATTGCTGCTAAGCTCTGAGCATTAATGCCATCACCCTGAATGACCCGTACATAGTTCAGTACTTTGTAGCCTTTGCTATTAATGGTGCTGCCGAAGCGTTGATCTAGTCTTTGTAAGACCTCACTAACTACAGATACTGGATCACCAGAGTCTGGGCGAATTACTACGGTTGCTCCGCTATCAATAATTTGTTGCTTAAGTTTGTCACCCCAAAGGTGATCGATCGCCTCCCATAAATCATAAGAATCAGAAACTACTGCCAGGATTGCACCGGGTTTGGCAAATTTATCCAGCATATTTTGATAAGCCGCTAATTCACCATCTCGCTGCCAAGAAGTAATTGTGGAATGCTCTGCTGCTGGAATCGAGAAAGCAGCCATGGGGTGATGGTAATAGTGATTGGCGGCTCGGATACCCACCACAGTATCTGAACCCATGAAGTTAACTAAGTGCGACATGCCCCCGATCGCTGCTGATTCGCTACTAGAAACTCCTCTGGAGCCAAAATCATGGAGTTTAAAAGGAATCTCAGCAGCAGGATCATCGGCGGTAGCTTGCAGAGCATCCCAAATAATTTGTTTAAGATAATAGCTTTGGGTAGCGACGGTAATTGGGTACCAAACTCGCAAGAGCAATGTCTCTAGCCAAGAAACCAACCAAAAAGTTTGAGGATCAGTGGATTCGATCGACATCATAATTTGCTTCACTGGCACCACAGTTCCTTCGGGCACTGCTTTGATTTTAATCGGCAACTTACCACCCAAGTCATTAACAATATAGCGCCAGCCCTCACCATTAAAGCTCAACCCATGGGCAGCAAAGAAGACTTCGGCTTCTTCCACCATCCACATTTCCACCGGCTGACTAAGATATTCTTTGAGAATGTATTGCAGTCCAAAAAACACGGTAGCAGGATAGCGACCACCACGACTTTCTAAGTACGAATACATCGCGGTAGTTTGGGGTGGATACTGAAGCCAGTGGCTGGCTTTGTATGAGTCGGTATCCATAATTAAGTTGTACTTCATGGGGTTCTCACTGTTATTTTGTAGTTGAAAGATTTCGTTTACACCTTGCTGATAAAATGCTGAATAATCTGAAAATGATCTTCGTAAATGCGGTCTTCGTGGGCATATAAATCAGCCAAAGACATCCACCAAGCTTTTTCGGCATCGTCGCTGCCTTTGACTTGCGGGAGTTCACCGCTCTTAAGTTGAATAAAGTAGGCATGGGTAATCGTGCGTCCCCGCAGCGATCGGCCAGGATTATCAAACACGTAGCTGTCCATGATCGAACCCTTTAAAACTGCTGCTGGTACTTTCAGCCGAGTTTCTTCTTTAAGCTCCCGCAACATGCCATCTACAATGGTTTCATCGGGTTGCAAGAAGCCTCCAGGTAAAGCGATTAATCCTTTTCCTGGTGAGGCTTTACGTCGTACTACTAATACATGCCCAGACTGGACAACAACTGCGTCAGTGGTAACGAAGATCGGTGGATAGGGGGCGACTGACCAGATTTCTTGGTATTTTTTGAGAAACTGGAATTCTTGGCAAAGGGTTTGATAGCGATCGGTAGTCAAAAAGCTTTTGAGGAAATCATGAACTGGCTGAGGGACATTATCCGTAGGGCATTCCTGATGACTAAAGTAGGCTTCCCGAATGTTAGTGGAGTTCAATCCTTCGTAGTTACCAGTTTCGACGAACTTCCATTGGGGAAAAAGATCTAGGTAATATGAGGAAGAATCTTTGTGATGTCCGAAGATAGCGATCGAATCACTCTCTCCAGTAATTTCTGAGACTTGCTGCTGAATCGCTGTCAGCCATAAGTTATCGCTGTACAGCCAATCCCGCATGGGCAAAAAAGTGACTCGGGCTTGCTGTTCTGCTAATAGGCATTGCTTGATCAAATCAGCACGTTCTTCCGTCGTCCAAGGGTTGCGGATATCCATAGCCACTCGATGGCTGCCTAGGACGATAATGAGCTTTTCGACTTTACTGAGGGCGAGTTCGATCGTTTGCCAATGGCCGTTGTGGCAAGGTTGAAATCTGCCGATATAGATTCCAAATTGGTATTCTTTGGTCATTTCCAGACTCCCTGGATATGTAGTTTGGTAGCCTCTCTCCGAGGCATAAATCAATTATGGTGTTTTTTACCATAATTGTCAAGAGATTGCTTAAAAGTCGATTGGTCAGGGCTATTTGAAATATTCAAATAGCCCTGATTTGCAGCTTAAAATATATGTAATATTTCTAGCAAATCACTCGCCAGAATGTTATACTACCTGCGTTTGGCAATCCAAGCCAAATCGATGACTCAACAGCCATCGACAAAATCCTTCTTTGCAGTGCTACCGACTAACCCGCTATATGTTTTATAAATCTTCGATTCTGGCCGCCATATCTGTTTTATTATCTATGAGCAACGCGATCGCCGCAGATCTCTCGAACACAGAAAATCCTATTGCCGAACAACAATCAGAACTAATAGTTGATGCCCCTAATCTGAAAGCCGCCACAACTAAAGATAGTGCCAGCATTGCAAAAACTCGATTACTTAAAGTCCCCACCACCGACACAAAAACTGATATTGAACTAAAGATATCCACCGATAAAAATAGTGCTAGTACTGCCAAAGCTCGTCTGCACAACCTTTCTGCCAAAGAATCCTCTGCTCCCAATAGTTTACCCCCAAATCGATTGATCGCCGAAAAGACCATCAAAGACCAAATAAAAAACACAGTTCACACTATTTCTAACCCGATAGCTTCGCGACCTGCCAGACAAGTGCCCGAATGCATTCGGGCAAAACTGTCGCAGGTTGCACCGGAGGTGATCGTTGCCACCAGCACAAACAATCAACCAGAACTAAACAATATCCCTGCAATTTCCAGCCAATCTATAAAGCAATGTAAAATTGCTGATGCAAGCTCAGAATTAAATACCATCAAGCAATGGGAGATCAACAAGTTTGTAACTCTCACGGATATTTTACTGACTCCAGCTTCAGTCCCAAACATAGCCCAAGCACCACAACGATTACCAAATAACTTAGTTCCATCTACGGTGATTGAACCTCAAAAACCAGCGATCGCTCCGCTTGCACCGACGGCGATCTCAAAACCTGTAACACCAATAATTCAAACACCAGTCATCGCCAAGCCCACGACTCCAACTGTTGGAACTCAAAAGCCAACAATTACCTCCGGTGCCAACGAAGCTATCGCCAAACCCACAGCGCCCACAATCGAAACCAAAAAGCCAGAACCTCCCAAACCTGCACCTCAAGTCATCGAAGCCCAAAAACCAGAACCTCAAAACAATGAACCCAAAAAATGGGCAGTGGGAGTACATACCCAACTCAGCAGCACCGGATTCTTTGGTGTAGATGCCGGATACAAATTCAACCCCAACCTCCATGCTCGTTTAGGACTCAACACCGTAGGTTTTAACGTAGACTACACCAGCCAAGGCATCGACTACAAAGCCAAATTTAATCCCACCAACGTCCATCTATTGGGCGATTTCTTTCCCTTCGGTGGTGGCTTACGCCTTACCGGTGGCTTAGTATTCCAAAGCAATCAATTCAACGCCACCGGCACCCCAAACAGCTCGGCAATTCCTGGTGGAATCCCCACCCAGATCAACTTAGGCGGCGTTAACTACAATATTAACGATGTAGGCACTGTTTCTAGCGAAGGCTCCTTTAGCAATAGCGTAGCACCCTATTTGGGTATTGGCTTCGGTACACCCATCAGCCCAGGCTTAGGATTCAACTTCGATGCCGGAGTAATGTTTGCCGGATCGGCCAATGTCAAACTGCGTGCCAACATCCCATCCTCAGTACCAGCAGCACTACAAACTCAAATTAGAAATAGCTTGGCTGACCAAGAACGCAGAACTAATAGCGATATTGGCAGCTTTAATGTTTATCCGGTAGTTTCCGTTGGCATTTCCTACGCATTTTAGTTACTAAATCTGATTTGCGCTCCTTCTCTCATTATGGGGAGAAGGGGCTGGGATGAGCGGGTATTTCCCCCTTAAATCCATATTTTTTGAAACCCTTGAGCTTTTATGGTTCAAAGCTTCCATATCAATCCGTCAAACAGGCCGGATCAAAAGGATACTCACCCTTCAGCCAAGCAACTAGTTCATCACTGTAAGGCGTTTGAAAATTAACGTATCGATCGATCAACAAATCCTTCCTGTCCACACTCAACAAATCCAACCCCTCATCCTGAAACACAGCTACATCCTCCACCAAATATTTAGCAAAAGTTTCATCCCCTAAATCACCAACCGCTTCATACAAAGAAGATCCAGCAGTTAAAGCCCTTAAAGGAATCTGGGACAAATAAGCTTGATTCATCGGATTAATCGCCTGCCCAGCGGTCCAGGTAGCCAAGTGTGCAGCAGATTCACCAAATGGACGCAGATTTAAAAACTTACAGAGCTTGGCGCCATCATTTACCGGGTAATTATCCCAAATATAGGGCTTACGGCCAAGTTGGGCAGTAATAGCTTGTAAATGCTCGATCGAATATTTCTTTGAACAAACCTTTTCCCCTGTCCAAAAAATCTGCACCATCGGCTCCAAAAGTTGGCCGAGAGTTTCTAGGTAATCGGAGGGTCGATCGCCAAACACCTTATCTAAAACTGGATCGGTGGAGTAGTAGGTAGGACACATAATAAACGAACTAGCAGTACTTTGCTCCACAATTCGATGGGTCACATCCGCTTGGATTTGGGCAATGTTGGCATCGTCACCACGCATATCGTCAAATAAAATGGCTAAGATATTAGGCTGGAGTTCTTTGATTGAGCGAATCTTGGCATCCAGCAGAGCTTTAGTGTGATCATCAAAATTATGATGAATTTCAAAAGGCGTAATACCAATGCCCCAGTCTACTTGAACTTGTCGATAAACTTGGCCAAGCCGTTGCAAGTTAATATAATCTTCGGCTGGCCAAGGCTCTGCCCATTGACGACGTAAATATCGATCGGCTTTGGGGGCATAAATATAATATTGATAATTATTTTGTTTCAGGAAGCTGGCATAGTCTTGACGGGTTTGCCAACTCCAAGGTCGGCCAAAGAAACCTTCGATGATGCCTCGGCTAAACATTGTGCTGTTCATGATATTGAGAACCAGAATTTTTCATGATCTTTTTGGACGGATTTTACAGCGGTGGTGAAATCAATTTTATTGTTGATTTGGTTGATTTTTCTGTCGATTATAAAGAAAACATCGGCATCAGGATCAATTTGTGACCATCTGGAAACCTCTCATCGACTTCTTTCTAAAACCTAACTGTCCGCTTTGCGATCGACCAACACCCAAAACTCTCTGCCTCTATTGCGATCGACAGCTCCAATCGGAACAACTCAGCGATCCCCTGCAAAACACTGCACCATTTATCCTCGCTTGGGGTAACTATAGCGGCACCCTCAAAAGAGCGATCGCCCAATGTAAATATCACAATCAGCCCCAACTCGGCTACTATCTGGGCGAACTCCTAGGACAAACTTGGCTAGCCCACCCTGATCATGACTTACAACTTATAGCGATCCCCATTCCCCTACATCCCGATAAGCAGCGTCAGCGGGGATTTAATCAAGCCGAACTCATTGCCAAAGGCTTTTGTCAGCGCACCGGGATCAAATTAAATCAATCACTGATCAGAGTCAAATCTACCGAAGCCCAATTTCAACTGAATCCTACTGATCGCCAACAAAACCTCAACAACGCCTTTGCACTTAAACCAGGTCATAAATTACAGGGTCGATCGATCATACTCATTGACGATATCTATACCACCGGAGCCACCATCAATGCGGCCAGCCAACCATTGCAAAATGCTAGTGCAAACATAGTGGGGATCGCCGTATCGGCAATTGCCCGCTTGAATTAAACTTCAGCAGGACAAAAATAAACTTGGGCTTTTTGTGATCTTAGATACAGTCGTAGAGAAATAAGGAAATTAACGTATGAAGTGTATTAATTCCGGATATCTTCTTGTCCATACTGAAGATATCCTTGGCGAACGTAAGGAGATCTTCCTGTTTGAAGACTACCAATAACACACTTGACCTAATGCAACCTATCCGTAAATATCTAGACGGCGTTGAAATCAATAATCCCGAGTTAGCTCGCTGGATTTGTCAGGTCGTACCAGCCCAATGCCCTTTTGCCCGTGATGTGACCTTCTTTGGTCATCATTTATTTACTATTCCCCCTCTCTGCAAACTCAACCCGTTTTACGAAGAAGTCATTGGTTTGCGCTGGCGGGCACTTTGCTACCTAGCAGATGAGTGCAGTGAGTTTATTACTTGAGGACTGGTAGGATGAGGTGGCTTCCAATAGACCTAACCTTATGCCTGGACAGTTTGTTATCAATTTAGCTACTGGCTCTCTCAGCTTTAGCTTTACCCTCTCAGCAGCTCAAGATCTGAAAAAAGCGATCGATGAGCTGCTGCTGCATTTAAAAACCAAAGAGCCAGGGAAAACCAAACCCCACGCCCCCACTGAGTATCAGTTTACTGGGGACGTTTTTTTTGAGGTGTTTTGCAACCCCAATATCTGGCCAAATCCTTTTGCGGCCAAAGTATTAGTGACTCTGCGAGACGATCGAATCCGAGTCAGCACCGAAACTGAGCTAACGGCGATGATTGCCGATTTGGATATGTACATTGAGCAACAGAGTTAGGCTGGAGACTTTGTGAGAATTGCAACTCTGACGATCGATCACTTAGATGAGATGGTGGCCATCGATCAAATTTGTTTTGGGCAGCACTGGACAATTGATGCTTATCGGCGAGAGTTAAACAGCTCCAACAGCCATTTTATTGGTTGGTTCAACTCAGAAGGTTTACTCGTAGGAATGGGCTGCTTCTGGGCGATCGTCGATGAGGCACACATTACCTTGCTGGCTGTCCATCCGGACTATCGACAGCAAGGGGGAGGCCAGAAAATTTTGCGCGGCCTATTGGAAAAAGCGGTGAAAATTGAGATGCGCCATAGCACCCTAGAAGTACGTGGTTCCAACACTGCGGCTATTCGGCTCTACGAAAAAATGGGGTTCGAGAACCTCGGTTGGCGCACCAAGTACTACCAAAACCCTGAAGAAGACGCGGTAGTGATGTGGTTGACGAATCTACAGCACCCAGATTTTTTGTTAAAAATTGGCTGAAGGATAAAGAGTTAGGTACGCTGTTAGGTAGAGGGAACTACGCAGACCTTTGGTTGGTCTCTGGAATTAACATACAAGACCCTCCTCAACTTCATCATGAAACCTCTTATCCGCATTGGATCGCTGTGTCTCATTGGCTGCTCTCTAACTGCTCTATTGCCCAATTATCCGGCAGCAGCTCAATCTACGGCTACTATTTTGCCCGGTGATACACCGCCTGTTGACCAGCCAATCGAAGATGTAGATATTGCGACTTTTGAAGAAGAACTGGCACCTCATGGCCGCTGGGTAGACACGGCAGAATATGGTCGAGTGTGGATTCCCAATGTAGATGAAAACTTTCGCCCCTATGCCACTAATGGCCGCTGGGTCGTGACCAGTTACGGTAATACTTGGGTATCAGATTATGAATGGGGTTGGGCGGCCTTCCACTACGGTCGCTGGTATCGCGATAATACTTGGGGTTGGGTCTGGGTGCCCGGTAGAGTTTGGGGACCAGCTTGGGTGGCTTGGCGATCGGGCGGCGGCTATTATGGCTGGGCACCATTAGGTCCGAGCATTAGCATCAATATCAATTTCCCATCTTTCTTTTGGACTTTTGTACCTCAGACCTATATCACCAGTCATCACGTATACAATCACTACATTCCCTCAACTCAGGTGGTGAGCGTCTATAACAACACTACAGTTATCAAAAATAACTATCGAGTAAATAACCGCGTGTATGTCTATGGACCAAAGAAACAGGACATTGAAAGAGTTACCAATAGTCAAGTTGCAGTTTATCGGGTCGATCGCTTAAATCAACCAGGTCAATCGCAGGTAGAAGGTCGCAGTGTCCGCATCTATCAGCCTAAACCATCGATCCGCTCAGAGAGAGCTACTAACTTTATCCCCAACAACGGCGGCAATCAACAAATCGAGCGGGGTCGTTCTTCTCGCCGGGATGGTGGTAGCCCGGTGATTCCGAATATTCCTAGTAATGGTGGCAATCAACAAATCGAGCGGGGTCGTTCTTCTCGTCAAGAATCTTTTAATCCGGTGATTCCAAATATTCCTAGTAATGGCGGCAATCAACAGATTGAACGCGGTCGTTCTTCTCGTCAAGAATCTTTTAACCCACCCGCAGCTCCTAGCATTCCTAGCCAGGGTGGTGGTGGAAATCATCGCTCTCATGGAGATGATGGTGAACGGCACGGTAGACGCGGACGTTAATCACAAAAAAAGACCTCATCTATTGCAGATGAGGTCTTTTTTTCGTTGATTTTGATTTACCTTAGACGATCGCCAGCACTTCGCCTTTGAGCATCCGTTTTACAGCTTCTAACAGTGCATCTTCTAGGTAAGGCTTAATAAAGTAACCACTAGCACCTAGCTGAGAAGCAATTTGCCGGTGACGATCGGAGCCACGAGAGGTCAACATTGCCATAGGGATCTTGCGGATTACTTCATCGGCTTGTACCTTAGATAGCAACTCTAGGCCGTCCATGCGAGGCATTTCGATGTCGCAGAAGATGATGTCGCAAGGCAGACCAGCGCGCAGCTTGTCCCAAGCTTCTTGGCCGTCGCGGGCTTGTTCCACCCGATAACCTGCTTTCGTGAAGGTAAGAGAAAGAAGCTGACGTACTGTAATAGAGTCGTCTACTACCAATACCATTGGTTCTCTCTGAGCCGCTTGA
>JANOXZ010000149.1:0-1519 GCA_031418695.1 Synechococcales cyanobacterium VAR_35_metabat_10 | reverse complement strand
TGCATCGTCAATAAATACTGCGCCCAGTTTTGAAACACAGAACCATTCCCTCCGTAAGTAATTAATTCGTGAGGATGTTGTGCTACTGCGTAATCTAAATTATTACTTAGCATGTGCATAATTGCAGCAGCTTGTTTGCTTTGGTGAGGATAATCGTTAATCGGCCTAGCGTAAATTTTATAATCCGGACGAAAACGATACATATAAATTCGTCCGTATGTTTTTAACTCCTCCGCAAATTCTTTTGCAAGTACAGAATGATGTTTTGAATCAAAATAACGAAGTGCATTTCGTATTGCTAGTTTTTTCTCATCCGCACTTAAAATATCTCTTCGCTTAGGCGCGTGATTTATGCTAGCGTCAAATGATTTAGCCGAAGGCAATTCCTTAGGTATTCCATTTATAACATGTTCTTGAAATTCTTTTACTTCCATAATGACCTTCACTCAAAATTAATATTTTTTGTCTTACAATAACCAATTGTCAAATCGACTCATTGCCAAATTGTCTAATCCTTTTTATCTTCTTTCTTATCAAACTTCCCTGTTTTCGGGTTGTATCCATAAGGACAATGTTTACAGCCATTTTTACAACAAAACCCTCGTTTTAAAAGGTATTTTTCAGTAAAAATCACATAGCCTTCGGGACTAAGGTAATAATCATCAGGGTCTAATTCCTTATTAAACATGCTACAAAAATACGATTAGCCCTCACAATGCGAAAAGAAATTGTTAGTTTTGTATCAATGAAAATCAACCTTTCACGTCTTTATATACTTCTATCCTTTTTTTTGGTGGTGAATTCACAAGCACAAGACAGCTTAACAAAGAAAAAAGCATTTGTTATAGAGCGAGATTCAGCTTCTCTTTTCGGGCATATTGGTATTAATGACGGGGCAAGTGATGAAACGAAATTATTAGTTGGGGGTTATGTTAGTACTTATTACGCTTATTATACGGATGAGATAACGAACAATGGTTTAGTTCAGATTCCGGTGATGGCGCCACGTAATAAAGAATTTGGTTTAAACATGGCATTAATGTCGATGCAATACAGCAGCAAAAATGTTCGTGGTAATTTTGGTTTGCAGTTTGGCGATATTCCAAAAGCAATTTGGCCCACCGAATTTAATATGATTCAGGAAGCTAATGCTGGCGTAAGGTTAATAAAAGGACTTTGGTTAGATGCAGGCGTTTTTCGTTCGCATATTGGTGTTGAGAGTATTCAGCCACGTGAAAATATTACCTCGAGTACTTCGCTTGTAAACAATTATGAGCCGTATTATTTTTCTGGAGCAAAACTGACTTATGTTTTGAATTCAAGACTTTCATTACAGATAAACTCTTTTAATAGCTTCAACACAATAACTGAATCTAATGGCGATAAACTATTGGGGTTTTCTGCTGTGTATGATCCGAATGAAAAAGTATCTGTTACTTATAATTTTTTAACCGGTGATGAAAGTGCAGATAACGCAATAAGAAAACAACGCCGTTACTATAATAATATTTACGCTACT
>JANOXZ010000148.1:0-2097 GCA_031418695.1 Synechococcales cyanobacterium VAR_35_metabat_10 | reverse complement strand
GTGCTCAAAAACTACAGTGGCAGGAGTTAGATGCAGTGTTTTTAACCTCAGCAGAATCCTTGAATGCTACTGAGATCTTTGAGCGGCAGGTAGTTACCAGCATTCAATCCCAACGTCTGCACGATCTGGATATAGCTGAAGCAATCATTAAATTGACAGTCGATCGTTATCCTAACTGGGCTGGAAGAGAAACTGATATTCCTAAAACCCTTCATGCTGCTCTCCGCCAAATGGAGCGAGAGGGTACCGCTCCAGATTTTAATACTCTCAAAATAGCCGATCCCCAGGCTCAACAACTATGGCTGGATAGTCTGGAGAACAAAGATGAGGAGAAACAGATCTTCCAGACGATCTTAGGCTTACAACTTCATCCCGCTAGTATTAACAAGCATATTCTCCCTCTTCTGAAAGTTTCAAATGATGTTAAATCAGCGATCCGAGAGTACGGGATCGAAGGTAGCAAAGCAAAACAAATCGACAGACTTACCCCTGAATACCTGGGACAGTCAGATGAAGATGCCTTGAAAATCAGAGCTGACGTAATTCAACAAATAAGTAGCTAGGCGCAATTAAATGTAAAACGATCGAGTGCATATTCGCCTGCGAGACTTCGGGATTCCATGCCCGCCATCACAGCTTTGGCTAAATCATACTCATTGTCAAACATCTGCCCAGAAATTTCATGGCTTTTAAGTTGGTGCCACTCAGTTTCAATGGGATTCATTTCCGAACAATAGGGCGGTAAGAAAAAAATTAATAAGCCTTGTTCTTGCCAACCAGCCCACTTTTGGCGGACAAGATGACTTTTGTGTAGAGGGCCATTATCTTGGACTACGACCGTTAAACGTCCAGTTTCTGCCAGCGTTTGTGCCGCTTTGTGTGCGATCCAATCCATGACTTTAACGTAGCTTTTACCATTGAAGCCGCCTTGGACAAGAGCATACTCAAATGAGTCACCTGGCTCCCACAGACCCAGAATACTAATCCGCTTCCCATATCGCTTGTCGGTTTGCTCCATCCGCTTCTGTGTTCCGATTGGAGAGTAGCTATAGCTAACTGGACTCCAGAGACAAAAACCAGCCTCGTCTAGGTACTTCAAATTGATGATGCCCTCTTGCGCCGCCATTTTCAGTGTGTCTAGATCTGCTTGCTTGATTGCTCTTTGGATTGGATTTTGTTTTTTCCGATGACTGGTGCGGGTGCGTTTCCATCGATAACGTTTTTTTTGAGCAATCGCCGCAAACGGTCGCTACTCAAATCAACCCCGCGCTCTTGCTTGAGCTTCTTGACTAATTGAGTGCTGTTGTACGTTCGCGTTTCTTGTGCTAATAATTTTTCCACATACTGAAGATCTTCGTCTTGACACTTGGGTTTTGCGCCTCGACCTGACGCTTCCCACAGTCCTCCTAGTCCCCTTTGTTCCCATCTTCTGATGGTCTTTCTTACCGTATGTTGATGACACTCAAACATTGCCGATATTGCTGGCGTGTTCCAACCTTGAGCATTTAATCTCAAGATATGTGCCCTGTCACGGGTTCGCTGCGGCACTGTTTGAGCCAAACGTAACTCTGTTAGTGTTAGGTCTTCTTCTGGAGTAAGAATGATTCTTAAAGGTGCTGGCATTAGAGACTTTCTTGCGACTTGTCTATCTTACATTTAATTCTGCCCACTTACTTATAAGGCTGAGAGCTAGAAGTCTGATTTTGAATTGCTTGTTTAAAGGGATAGAAATATAATTTAGGAGCAAGTTGATATTCTCCGTCATAGCTTAGATGCAAACTACACAACTCTTTAGAAAATTTAATAGGCAGACTATTAGCCAGGTGCTGAAAACTAGAGAGAGAAATATTTTGAGATGCTAAATCTAGCCTATTATAAAAATTCTCGTAGTGAAAAAAGTGCCAATCAATAATTATGTCAGTTGCTTTAAAAATTAATGCTCTATGGTTTTCCCAGTATAAATTTTTATTTGTTGGGAACTTTTGGACGAACTTTTTATAGCCAATATTAAAAAGTAAGCTATTTGTCAAATTATCATCTTTTTCTAAAATGTTTTCGGTAAATATCCATTCAGGTTGCGGGGGTTGAGTAGCATTG
>JANOXZ010000147.1:0-8299 GCA_031418695.1 Synechococcales cyanobacterium VAR_35_metabat_10 | reverse complement strand
CCGTGGATTGTCCGATGACCGTCAATTGAAAAATTTCCCCAGATTCAATGTTTACACTGAAATGATCTTCCCACTGATCCTGCCTTGGGTGATAAAACCGCTGTTTTTGTCCTGATTCTGAATCAATGTAGCTGCTACGAATACCCTTAAACCCATTACAAGATCGACATGCCAAAGCTAAATTGTTATCTGAGCTACTACCTCCCTTGGATACCGGAATAATATGCTCAACCTCCATCACAATGTTAAATATCAATTCTGGCGCATGGCAATATTCACATCGATGTTGAGCGCGCTCAGCCACTAAAAAATACAGAGGATTCATGAGTGGACTTGAGTAATAATGGATTTAGCTCTTTCTGCTGTTGCATATAACTCCGCCTCAATTAAGTCGTCTAGCTCAGCTTGTTGCTCTGGAGGTAACTCTTCACCCCGATCGCGAACTACTCTCCAGTTATTCATTAGTTCTATCAAGCGCTGCTGTTGATGAACTGTAAAAAATTGATCTGGTTGGAAATTTGGGAGCAGTAAAAATCCATTTACTTCTGTGCTGCCTATCTGCATTGTCAAAGCATCTAAAGCCTCACCGGCTGTTTTGCCAGTGGATTGTTGGCTACCCATAACTGCACGATATAGCCGATCGCCATTGGTAGCCGAAACAGTCGTAATCGAAATAGTCTGCATGATTAAATCTCATTGGAGCTATTATTACCCACTGTACCAATTTTCACTCGCCATCAGCTAAAAATTACCGATGGTCTTGATTGGCAGTGATCACCTATCCTACCGATCGATACATGTTAGGATCGAACCCACCCTGAAACCAACGGGTGCAACCTCAGTCGTTTCGATAAAGATCTATGCTTGGCAACAAGATCCATGCTCAGTACGACATCACCAAGTTCTTGGGGCTTGGTCGATTTGGCGAAACCTATCTAGCCAAAAGCAAAGAACTTCCTGGTCAGCCTCAGTGCGTCCTAAAACGCTATCGACCTCAGCAGGCCGTTCGCGGAGCGTCTCCAATGGAGAATCAGCCTTTTGCTCTGGTCAAAAAAAGCTTTGAAGTGCAGAGTGAACTACTTTACCAACTAGGCCAGCACGACCAAATTCCGCGCATTCTTGCCAAAATTGAAGATGAAGAGAACCTTTACTTGGTGCAAGAATACACTGATGGTCAGATGCTCAGCGTTGAACTAGTCCCCGAGAAACCTTGGAGCCAAGCTCAGGTAATTGGCATGTTGCAAGATGTTCTTGGCATTTTAGAATTTGTCCATCACCAAAACTTTATTCATCAAGACATCAACCCCAAAAACCTGATTCGGCGCTGGCGTGATGGCAAGTTTGTGTTATTGGGCTGTAGCGGAGTCAAAGATATTGCCGGAATTTGGAAACAGCCGATCGATGATAGTCCCGTAGAACTGGTGGGCACTCCCGGATACATTTCCTTTGAGCAAGAAGACGGCAACCCGCAATTTAATACCGATATTTATGCTCTGGGCATAATTGCTATCCAAGCCCTCACTGGCACCGTAGAAATTGACAAAAACCAAGATACCTACCAGCTATCTTGGCAACACCTCACCAACGCCAACTTAAAACTAGTAGCCATCGTTGATCGCATGGTGCGCCCCGATTATCGTAATCGTTACCAGTTAGCCCGTGAAGTCTCCGATGACCTGCGTAGCTTTATGCAGAGCCAAATACAACCTAGCCCCTGGGATAACCTTCGCCCCCATCTAATCTTTGGTGCAGCCGCCGCCGCACTGTTAGTGGGATTGGCCATTCCTAAACTACTACCGGGGGGCAGCGAACAAATTAGCAGTAACCCCACGGTCGCCAATCCGACGACTCCACCAAGTCCCGCCACAATCCCTGGCCCAGATAGTGACACTGCTCCTTCCAGTGCCCCTAGTAGCCCGACCAATAACGATACCAAAATTTATCAAAACAAACAAATTCAAATTAACTATGCTTCCCAATGGCAACAAGAAGAACTCTCTGACTCTACTACCGGCGAAGTTGTTACTTTTTGGAGTCCACAAGAGCGCAGTAGCTTTCGCCCCAATTTGACTGTCAGCATCATGCCTCTACCTGATGCCAAAATGAATTTGGCTCAATATACCGAGGGATCGATCGCCGAAATCAAAAATTCTCTCACTAACCCCAAAATCATTGAATCAAAAGCGACTAAAGTAGTCGAGCGACCAGCTCACCAGGTACATTACTCCGGCAAGCCAGAAGGCAAAGAAGAAGTCCAAAGCTTAGAAACTTGGACAATAGTTAATGGCAAAGCTTATTTATTACTATATCGTGCCCTGCCCGAAGACTATGCCAAATATTTGCCCACGGCTCTTCAGAGCATTGACAGCTTCAAAATATTAAATGATCAATAAAATCACTATAAACACCAAAACAAAGGCAGTATCGTAAATTTGACACTGTCTTTGTGGATAAATATTTATCCAGAAATTTCCGGATATCAATGATTGATCGCTATTAATTGCTCAAGCCAACCAAGCGATTATTGTTATCAATGTGCATCACTGAGTTTGCCATTTTGGCGGACGAAGATTTCTCTCCATCAGCAATCAAAACTTCCTGGTGTGCAGCCGACAAGTTCAAAGGTACTGTAGCAGCCTCGGGAACATTACGGCCAGTAACACTTTCTGGTTCTTCAGCTCTGACGGCAGTAGCCGAAAAAACGATCGCAGTTATCGCTAACAAGGCAATGGTAGAAAATCTCATAAAAAAACCGGGGGTAGGGGAATGGGATACTCGATATATCCTTTTACATCTTGCCCACTTTGTTGTCCGGAAACTGCGATCGACCAGATAAAAAGTACCAATCTTGATCACAGCAAACGCAGGATGGCGGCGGTCATGTCATCATTCTGCTCTTGCTCACTACCAGCAAACTCGCGGATTTCCCTAAAAATTTCATCAATAATCCCCTGGGGATGATCGTGCTGCCGACAAGCTCGATCGAACACTCGATGTAAATTTTCCTCGTCAAAGCGCTGGCCATTCTGATTACTGGCATCAGTCAGACCATCGGTGTAGTACAAAACAGTGTCCCCAGATTGCAGCAAAATCTGGCCTTCTTCGTACAGACTATCTGGCTCTAAGCCAATTAACGCTCCTACTGTATCCAAGGGCTGTAAAACATCATTGCGCCATAGTAGCGGTGGATTATGGGCAGCATTGCTATAGGTCAGCACCCGAGTTTTGGGATCATACTCGGAATAAAATAGCGTCAAAAACCGGCTAGAGTTCTCCAAATCTAGGTACATTACCCAATTTAGATTCTGTAAAATCTTGGCCGGAGAATTACCATTCAGCACCTCTGCGCGCAGCATCCCCCGAGTCATGGTCATAATCAAACCCGCTGGCACCCCTTTACCCATCACATCTCCGATCGTGATTCCCCACTTGCTATTGGGATCGATCGATCGGCTCCCGAGCTGATCGTAATTGGCCGGAATAAAGTCGTAATAGTCGCCACTCACCCGATTGGCATTTTGGTAGCAGGCCGCTACCGCCATGCCTGGAATATCTGGACATTGACGAGGCAACAGCCGCTCTTGAATTTCTGCGCCAATCTCTACTTCCCGATGCAGTAAATCGCGCTTGCGTAGTTCTACGGTCAACTCTTCGTTCGCTGCGGCCACTGCCGTTTGATCTGCCACAATTTGCATTAATTTTTGTCGATCGCTACTCCAGTCGTAGGCTAACTCCCCAGCAAAAATATACAACCGTCCGCGCTCGACCCCATCCAAAATAATTTTGACTGTAAAAAATTTTACTACCTGAGTTGCAACATTACCGGCCAATTGAGAAATTAGAGTCGTCTCTAAATCTTCCCAGTAGCTACCTAAATCTAAAGTGCGATCTTTTTCCGCTAAGGTTGCCCAAGCATTTTGCAGAGACTGTTCAATACTTTGAGTTACTTCTGGGCAATTTTCTTTACTGCGACAGTGAACGGCCTTGGTGGGCTGCTGAGTATTTTTGCGAAACAGCACCACCATTGCCGCATCAGCATCGGTGATGCGGGCAATCATTGAGGGCAAAATTTCTAGGTATTGATTGAAATTTTTGAAGTTGCGCAGAGCAAAACCCAAAGATTCTAAAATCAGGTGAATATTCTCCTGACGCTGAGAGCCGCCGAGAGGTATCACCAGAGAAGGGGTTAGCTCTGGGATAGAAACATTGGTAATCGACCCGGAAGAAAGTTGAGGCATAATATAAACTAATCTGCCTTGCGCCGCAGATAGATTTTTTTAGTCGAATTTTGATTGGCTAATTTTGATGGTCAGATGTTTACAATTTCATAGAAGCATTAGCTAACTGCTCAGCAAAGCTTCCACAAATTCGTAGCTAGAAAAAGGTCGCAAATCTTCAATGCCCTCACCAGCACCAATAAAGCGAATTGGCAACCCGAGTTGCTGTACAACGGCTAATGCTACACCACCACGAGCAGTACCATCCAACTTGGTCAATACTACCCCACTGAGCTTGGCAGCTTCGGCAAAAACCTGAGCTTGCCGCAAACCATTCTGTCCCAGGGTAGCATCTAAAACCAAAAGTGATTCTACTTGAGCATTGACTGCTTGCTTGTCTATAATGCGCCTAATTTTGCCCAATTCATCCATCAAGTTCTTTTTATTTTGTAAACGACCAGCCGTGTCTACTAATAACAGCTCAGTATTCCGCGATTTGGCTGCGGCGATTGCATCAAAAACTACCGCTGCTGGGTCAGTATTTTGGCCAGGGTTGGCAATTACTTCAATATCACTGCGCTGTCCCCAGACTTTGACCTGTTCCACCGCTGCCGCTCTGAAAGTATCAGCAGCCGCAATTAAGCAACGGTAGCCAGAGGCTTTGGTCATGTGTGCCAACTTACCAATGGTGGTGGTTTTACCGACCCCATTCACTCCTGTCAGCATCCAGATATTCAGCACATCTCTTTGGGGAAAGAAATCTACGGCATAGTCTTTTTCAAAGGGCTTATCTAACAAGTCTCTGAGAATCTGTTTGAGATAGGCGATCGCCTCTTCGGGTGGTAGGGTTTCTGTCCGCAGTTTTTCTTGCAACAGACCAATAATATAATCGGTAGCTTCAATCCCCACATCGGCCTGTAATAGCAGCGTTTCAATTACTTCGGTGGCTTCCGCGCTCAGTGGTCCTTGACCAATTAAGGCTTTGACTTGGTTCACTAAGCCCAACCGAGTTTTGTTTAAGCCTTGGCGCAGCTTGGTCAACCAAGCAATTTCAGCCATGGCCACTTCTTCGGGGCTGCGGCCTTGTTCAGCGAGGACTCTGGCTGACCATAAGAAATCTTCGTCTAATTCAATTGGTTCTTCTTCTACTGGGGCTTCGATCGATTCTGCCCGCAGTGCGGCTAATCTATCTTGAGCCGTATTTTCTTTCGCCCAAGCCGGTCTGGTATCAGGACTTGTGGCTGGCACCTCTAGCGGAATCTCTACTATGGCCATTACAGGCTCTAAAGATTCCACTGGGACATCAGATACTTCCGTAGCTTCAGGTTCTGATTCTTCCTGAATCACAACTTCTTCAACAACACTCTCAGCTACCACTAGAGCAGGAGTCTCAATAACAGCTTCAGCCTGTTGTTTTTTGATATTTTCGTAGGCGGCCTTAGCCCAAGCCAAAGTATCGGCACTAACGACTTCTGAAGCTGGATCTGCAACTTTCTCTGGGGCAATTACCGGCGACTCTGCTACTGGTTCTGCTGATTCCTCTGGTTCGACAGCAGTTTCCTCGATTACCTGATCAGTCTCAGCAGTAGAGTCAGTCTCGGCAGAATTATCGAATTTCCGTCTGAACCAGTTAAAAACCATAATAAAAATGCCGTTTAAAGGAGATTTTAAAAAGTATCATACCCGAACAATCTATTCCCAGCAGCGGGTTATCCCTACCCTGGGCTTTGTGGCTGAGCTTCAGCTTTTAAGCCATCGCTGACTTTGCGCAAGACCCCATTGATAAATCTAAAGCCTTCTTCGTCGCTGTATTTTTTGGCCAGCTCGATCGCCTCATTAATGGCAATCCGATCGACCACACCCAAATATTTCATTTCGATCGTGGCAATTCGCAAAATATCTCGATCGACCTTGGCCAAACGTCGTAACTGCCAATCTACGATGTAGCCAGATAACATCTCATCGGTTTCTACCCGGTAGCGGGCGGCTTTGGTCAAAATCTCTAGAGCGTACTGCTGCAC
Source organism: Synechococcales cyanobacterium VAR_35_metabat_10 (assembly GCA_031418695.1). Taxonomy (GTDB): domain Bacteria; phylum Cyanobacteriota; class Cyanobacteriia; order Cyanobacteriales; family Chamaesiphonaceae; genus JAAFHZ01. The sequence goes on along the minus strand of JANOXZ010000147.1, from coordinate 2,061 downwards.
TTCTACTTGATTGGTAAGCTGCACAAACTCCGGCATTTGCAGTGACTGACCCATGCGATTAATCGCAGCTTCTACCAAAGCAATGCTCTCTTGCAACATCGATCGGGCACTTTGAATATCGGTGGTTCTAATTTCACTGTGCAGCAGCTTTTCATTACTACGCTGTAATTCTGCCGTGGCAGTCTCCAGATTTTCTTCAACCTCGGTACGCAAGGTGCGAATTGCGGCCAGCACTAGCTGGGGCAGTTGCTGAGTGGCCAGCTTTTCGGGAGAGCTAGGCAACTGAGACATGCCCAATAGAGCTAGTTCGCGGGCTATTTCACGGGGTTTCATGGGCGATGGTTGCAGGTGGGCAGGCCATCGATTCTAGCATCTTTACCGTTCGTCACCGCTCCTCTGATTACCGCTCTTCAATGGCAATTGCCAAAGGCAGCTTTTCCTGAGCGATATCTTGGTCTGGCAAAGGTTCTGTTGGGGGTATCGGATTACTGGCGATCGCTGAGTTCACAATTCCTCCAGATACAATCACTTTGAAAGCATCTTCTACCGACATAGTGAGATTTACCACATCTCTGGCTCTGGCTACTGCATACCAACCGGTGGTGGGGTTGGGGGTAGTAGGGATAAATAAATTCAGCATTGGCTCGGGCATTTGGGATTGAATCTCAAAACTGGGTGAACCAGTCACAAAAGCCAATGCCCAAATCCCAGGGCGGGGATATTCTACCAACACCACTTGCCGAAAGCGGTTATTAGAGTCTTTTATCAAAGTCTCTAAGAGTTGTTTAAGGGTTTTATACAAAGACCCGGCCAAGGGAATGGCTTGAAGTAGTTGTTCACCCAAATCTAGCAGCCATTTACCAGCAATATTCCGCGCCATTAAGCCAATTAGCAAAATCGACAACAGGGGCACGGCAAAGCCTACAGCCAGATTTAGGACATTGACCAATAAAGGATTTAATCCATCGAAGGGGTTAATCTGCTGGGGGATTTTGGTTAAAATGTGGACTACCCAGTTGGCCACATTGCTGGTCAGCCAGATAGTAGTGGCTAAAGGAATCACTACTATCAAGCCTGCAATCAGATCGTTTTTTAAATTTTGGCGAAATCGCTGCAACACAAAATGTTAGCTCTCTTTCAAGGTTGTTAGATTTTCACTACTTATTCATGTTGTATAGCCTAGAGCAGATTGTTGCAAGCTAATTAACGTTTTTGCCCGCGCAAACCAGTCAAACCTATGAAACTATAACCCGCTGATAGTAGTAAACTAGCTAAACTAGCTCTAATACCTGTTTTCCACATATTGGCAGTAGCCGCTCCTTCTAGATCTTTATGTCGCCGCCGCAGGACGCCCATGGCACATTCTTTGATTATGCTTGGATCGCCGCTCAGTTTTTCTAATTCAGATTTGCTAGCCTTTGCTCTAGCTAAGTCCTCGCCCTGCAACTGACCACTTTTAATGGCCTTGTCCATTTCACCAATCTGCTGCTGTACTTGCTGCATTTTGGCTTTGTCACCAGTGATTTCTTTTACTCTTTTATCGATCTTTGCTTCCATGGCAGTGCCTTCTTCGCGGCTCATGGTCATGGTTTTGTCTCGATCGGAGTTACTAGTCCAAGCCTGAAAAGGCACGATGAGAAAAAATAAAGCTCCCAGAAAGATTGACAGAAAAGTTATACCTTTAGTGAAGTTACTACTACCGCGCCCGCTGGTTTCTTTGGCAACGGTTTCAATCCAATCGGAAATTAGCCAGAAAACAATACCAACTAATGGCAGCAAGCCGCGATTAACTAGTTCTGCGCTGGCAGCAAACCACCACTTTCCATCACCAAGTTGGTATGGCAATAGAGTAAAAGCAATGTCCACGATCGTAGAGATGATCAGAACCATGCTAGCGGTTTTCAGGGCTAGGGAGGTTACTTGGGTGGTGTTCATGGGTTAATGATAGATGTGCGTTGGCTACTGGATTTCAGAGAAACTGTATTTTAACAGAGTTTGTTCACTGATAAATATGAGGGAAGCTATGACTGGCGACCACTACTAGATTGATAGGCACTTATT
>JANOXZ010000146.1:0-4933 GCA_031418695.1 Synechococcales cyanobacterium VAR_35_metabat_10 | reverse complement strand
CAACCAACAGAGCCAACTCCTAATAATGATCAACCTCGAGGTGCTTTTATTGATCGAAGTGTGCGTATTATTGGCGAACGTGGACCATTGTGCGAACGTCCGATAGTTCGCTTGAATAGTGACAAAGAGGGTGGTGGAATGTGGACTATTAGACGAGGTAATGTTGAAATACGTGGCATCCATTTTATTGGTGCTGCAAACACCGAAAGCAACCGCAGTTCTGGGCAGGCTGGTTACAGTGCTATTCACGCGATACGCGCTTTCGAGGCCAAGGAACGCATTCTAATAATTGATAATGAGTTTAACGAATGGACACGTTCTGGTGTCTATGTCGTGGGAAAGCGTGGTGATCTCTATTGGGAGCAATACTCGGCGGATTGGCTAAGGCCAACTGAAGCTGATGGCGATATGGTACGGATTGAGCGCAACTACTTTCACCATAATGCTAAGGATGAAACCGGATATGGTGTACAAGTTGATGGTGGCATACATCCCTGGATTCTGGGAAATCTATTTACCCTGAATCGACATGCTATTGCATCAAGCGGTTGTGCATACGCAGGCTACACCGCTAAGTTTAACTATGTGATGGAAGGAGGCTACGTAGAAGGGGATGGCATAATCATTCCTGGCTATTACAACCAGCACTTCGATGTTCATGGTTGCCAAGATGATAATAGTAATGGTGACCATAATGATGATAGTGGTTATGGTGGAAAGGCGGGAGATCGAATTCTCATTGCGAATAATACGTTCCGGGGGGCACAAAGCTACCGTTTTTTTTCTAGACGACCAGCATTTTTATTGCGCGGTACAGCCAATTCATGGGCACGTTTTAACGATAATGTTGTTGTCCATGGTCGTGCTGGCAAAGCAATCGAAGTTAAAATCTCTCCGTCCAATTCCGAACCATTTGCCCCCTATAACTTAAGCCAAACGGGCAACCAATATGGTGTTGACAATGTCAATCAGATGTTGATGGGTGACTTTGATGGAGATGGCCGCAATGATTTATTACTGACCAATGGAACCGCATGGTGGGTCTCGCGTAACACTGAACGACCATGGGAGTTTCTCCATACATCGTCCAAGCTCTCAGAAAACCTTGCCGTCAGTGATGTCGATGGCGATAAAATTGATGATGTGCTTTTCATCGAAGGTGCGGAGATCAAATACCTTCCTAGAGGAAGTGGATCCCCTAAACTTCTAGCTACCCTACCTGCTGACTCAATTGGATTATCAATTAAATCAGTTGCCATCAATGGAAAGAGAGTTTACTTCGTAAACAAGACAGGGAAAGTCTATGAAATCAAAGATAATCAATGGTTCCTCTTACGGGAGGACGGAAAAGAAATCACTGTAGACTCAGATGGCACTCGCTGGCTCATCGACAAATCTGGACGTATATATAGATATGATGGAGAGAGTTGGAGGAAAATGCCAGGAAGCGATGGTCTGAGGATTTCAGCAGCAAGAGGACAGGTTTGGCTAATCAATACAGAAGGGGAAATTTATAAATGGGGAGGGAGTCGATGGAATCAAATGCCAGGAAGCGACGCAACAGACATTGTAGTTAGCAATAATGGCAGTGTCTTGCTAACTACAAAAATCCTTGTGGCTGATAGGTCACCCTCTTTGCAAAATTACAAAATAGAAAGGGGGCCGAATTACAAGTGGAACGGATCGAGTTGGACTAAACTATCTGGCGATTTCGTCGCCCCATCGGCTAAGGTCTGTCTACTTGGGACATTTGATGGCTTGAACTGCTATATTAGTCCAAAACCGAAAACTGGTTTCATATTCCAAGAAAAGTACTTTTACATGAAGTACGACCAGTGCTTATCTGGGCAAAACGATGGCTTGAACTGCTTACTGAATGAATCACCTGTAGGAACGAAAGCGTTCGTGTACCAGGATGGGTTCTATACAACTCCTAGCAAGGGATAAGCATGATACTCGATGTTCAAGTTTTTCAAAGCTGGAGAGTCCAGTCCATACAATAGTTTGTGTCAAATATTAAGAAGTTCCAGTGCAAACTTACCCTACAATTCTCACCTGCATCTGCCCCGTTCCCTACTGCTCCCACAACTATTAGACGAAACTGTTAAGGGCGGGTCAAACGACATATTTGTCGGATCAGAGGCTGGAGTAGCAATGGATACTGTTGGCGAAGTCATTCAGCCCCTATTTTTCGTTGAATTCACCACGGCAGAATAAGGTTTTCAGAGATTTAAAGTGACACTTCGCCAACAGTATCGGTAATGAAACCAATCTCCACCATCCAGCTCATCAGAACTCCTGACGCTTCCCTGATGCCGATAGCTTCGCTTGCGCCAAAGGCGATCGATCCACCTACATCAGAAGCGTTCGCGCAGCGTCCCCGAAGGAGAATCGATACCTTCAACCACGCCCAAGAAAACATCTGGGAAGAATTCCTGCGGCTCCAACTAAAACCCCGCACCCGCCAAGAATACGGCAAGTCGATCGATTACTTCTGCCGATCGATGGCTCCAGAAAAGTCTCCTGATACCTTCCTCCCAGAATTCCTGGCACTACCAAAAAATGCCGCGATCCATTTAGTACTGGAGTGGCGACAGCGCCAAATGAATGAGGCCAAAGCATCAGCCACCATTAATCTGCGAGTTTCAGCACTGAAATCTTTGGTGGAATACGCTGGCAAACAAGATGCTTGCAGTTTCTCCCTAAGCGAGATTAAGTCCCTCAAGAGCCAACGCTACAAAGATTCTCCGGCAGTGTCGGCGGATGATTATCGATCGACTGACCTGGGCATCAGAGGCTATGCCATCCTGCTATTATTGTGGGATTTGGCGTTACGTCGGGAAGAAGTGGTATCGATCGATATCTGGGATTATTTACCAGGGCGGCTGATGGTGAAGGATAAAGGGAAATCGATATCTCCGTTTTCCAAAAAGGCGATCGATCTCAACGCTCAATTAGAGGATGCTCTAGATCATTGGGTAGTAATTCGTGAAGGGCTTTATTTCCAACCTAAAGATGGGGTCGATCGAGATGATGCCTTATTTCTGAGTTGTAATGGTCGCCGCTTGTCTGGCACCGATATTTTCCGAATTCTTCAGGGTTATGCTGACATCGCTGGGGTTAAGGTTTCGCCGGATGTAGTTAGGAATAGTGCGATTACGGCTTTCTTGGATGCCAGTGGTGGCGATGTTCGATCGGCCTTGGCGCAAGCGTAGCTATCGGCTCGATCGCTGTCGAGGCATGGGGATTTGAAGATGCTTATGATTTATGATGATAATCGCCAGGGTCTACAGGGCAAGGCTACTATGGCCTTGGGGGATTTATTGGATTCGCCAGAGTCGGAATGGTAAGATCACTTTGCATCTGTTACCAAGGTTGGTTGAGGTGGTTTTTAGATTTGGAGATCAAAAAATGACAAACGCATCATTCAGCTATCATCAACATTGGTTTACCATTTCACCAATCAAAGACCTTGAACCCAATAAGGTAAACACCTTTGTTTTTTTACGCGACTTGGTTGTTGTATGGAAGCCTTATTTCTCAACACAATATAGCGTTTTTATTCACGAGTGCCCTCATTGTAGAAAAACCTTAAAAACAGGCCACATTGACGATCAAACAGGAGACTTAGTTTGCAGTTATCGCGGTTGTCGATTTGATACTCAAGGTATTTGCACCCACAATCCATATGCAGAAGATCCTAAATTTATCGCTGACAACCGCTATAAAAAAAAATTATTTCGAGATATCACAGTCTTGCAAACACATGAAGAGAATGGTCTGCTGGTTGGCTTTTCGCCTCTTGGGCTGCTTGTGACTCAGCACGTAGAAAGATTAGACTAGTACAAGACAGCAGAAATAAAGCTAACTAGCCACCAATCCCCTCCCAGAATTCCTAGCACTACCCAAGAAATCCTCGATCTTACTGGTGCTTGCGGTTCCCCCGGAGCGACATTGAATTCCCTGAAAGCCAGGGCTTCACTGATACTCGCAGGGGTCAGTTTCCCACAGTCTCTATGGCTACGCTAATGCTGTTGAGATCGAGGTTTCAGTGGGTAGCGTTGGGTGCGGTGCGATCGTGGAGGACTTGGGTGGTGATGGTGAGCGATCGCTTTCTTTGGCTCAGCTACCGTCTCACCAATGAGAGCTGAGAATACTGATGGTAAAACGGTTCACAATGCTTTTAGGGATGGATCTTTGAAAATATTGCTATTCAAGGGCTTTGAGACTGTTGCGATACATAATTACACGAATCTTTATCATGTCTGAGATTTAGACATTTTGCCTAAATAGCTGTAAGTCTTTCTAGGATTAGATCATAAAAAATCGAAAATATTCAAGCTCACCTGCTGGATATAGGAGCTATTCTTTTGGGAAACACATTTTTATTACAAGATGTAATAAAAATGTGTTTCTGAAGCAGTAGAAACTAAAATAAGCCTAGTCATAAGGACGCATTTTTAAAACATATTATATGCGTCTGTTTTGAATTGGCCTTGGCAGAATCTTCAAAACGGTGATCAAGCAACATTAACTTCATCATGTATAAAGATAAGGAGAATTCAAATGGACATAGATCAAATTGAACTCGTAGGTGCAGCTTATCTTGCTGGACTCCAAACAAACAGATTAAGTAAGCCACAGCTTGCACCTGGCTATGAAAGACCTCGGATGGTCCACAAGATACCAAAGCGAACAATTCGGATTGAAGGAGAGCGCTGTAAACAAAACATGGTGCAGAGATTTGATGGTAAACCACTTTATTGGGTACTGGACAAAACTGCATTGGCGGGTGGAGACGTATCTGTATTCATTCATCTGGATTCGGCAAAAGAATTCAGGAATAGTCTTCCCAGTATTCCAGAAGAGATGCCACTAAATAAAAACTTAGTTAGCGAATCAGTACAATCATTAGCAACAGTTTTTTTTGGTG
>JANOXZ010000145.1:0-2248 GCA_031418695.1 Synechococcales cyanobacterium VAR_35_metabat_10 | reverse complement strand
TGGCGTAGTCGATCAATCTACTTTCTTATTTAGTGGCACGATCGCCGAAAATATCGGGCTTGGTCAACAAAATGCCAGTTCTAAAGCGATCAAACAAGCATCGATCGCCGCTGGAGCTGATGAGTTTGTCAGCAGTATGCCGATGGGTTACGAAACCCAAATTGGTGAAGGGGGTGGAATGCTCTCGGGAGGACAACGTCAACGACTGGCGATCGCTCGTTCTCTGGTCGGCAACCCTAGTCTGTTAATCTTTGATGAAGCCACCAGTAGCCTAGATACCGAATCTGAAAGGATCATTCAAAAAAATCTAGAAAGCATCTGCCGCAACCGCAGCGCGATCATTATTGCTCACCGTTTATCTACAGTGCGCAACGCCGATCTAATTTTGGTGTTAGACAAAGGTGTATTGATCGAAAGCGGCACCCACGGAGAACTAATGGCCGGACGTGGCCAATATTACTACCTCAATCAGCAGCAGCTAGGGACGATCGGCTCATGATTAAAATTTTGATTGTAGATGACCAACAAGTAGTCAGAGAAAAATTGCAATTAGCCCTAGAAAAGCAACCAGATTTCCAGGTAGTCGGTAGTGCCGTCGATGGTGATGATGCCGTTAGACAGGTGGGACTATTACACCCTGATGTGGTGTTGTTAGATATTGAAATGCCCGGTAAAGATGGACTCACGGCTGCTGCGGAAATTCGCAGTGGTTTTCCAGGTACACGCACGGTGATGTTGACCAGTTGTAATGATGTCAAATCCGTTCGTGCTGCGATCCAGAATGGTGCCCATGGTTATTTAGTGAAGCAAGAAATCGACTCCAGCATGATGGAGCTAATTCGATCGGTTTCTAAAGGCCACATGCAGTTTGGCCCTGGCTTACTAGAAAAAGTCCTTACTCAAGATTCTCTATCTCTTACTCAGCCACCGGGTCGGGGGCGGCTCCAGCCGAATAATGACACCTTCAACAGTGAAATCACGATCGATACCGAAATAACCAATGAAGCAGAACTCTTAGACATAGAATCCGCACCAATCGATCAGCAAGCCGATTGGTCTAACTCCGCCAAAGAGATCATTGATGGTGTACCGCTGCCTTGGACAAGGGGTTTATTCTATTGTTTATTGGCTTTTATGGCTGTAGCAATTCCCTGGGCGATCTTTTTTCAGATGGATGAAATTGGCACTGCCCGAGGGCGGATGGAACTAGCCGGTGACACAGTGAGACGCGAAGCCGATATTGAAGGCAGTGTCACGGTTAATAAAGTTTTGGTGAAAAAAGGCGATCTGGTGAAAAAAGGTCAGGTAATCATGGAACTAGATTCTCGAGGCATCCGCGACCAAATTCAACAGAACCAGGTGAAGCTAGAAGGTCAACAGCAACGCCTAAATCAGCTTGGCCCCATGAAAAATCAACTGGCGATCGCGGTCAGTACCCAACAGCAACAAAGTCAATCACAGTTATTAGAAAAACAGGCGCAAATCGCTCAGGCACAGCAGAGCATTAATGGTCTTAAAAGTACTTATAACAATCAAACTACCGAAAAATCAGCTCAGTTAGCTCAGATTGCTCAGGCAGTAACTGATAAACAGAATAATTTAGCGGCGCAAAAACAAGAAAGAACCAATAAGGTTAATCAAGCTAAGCAAAATTTCCTTGATAGCACGGCTACTAATAACAACAACAAAACTCGTTTTCAGGATGCCCAGAAGGAAGCTATTCGCTACAAAAAGCTGGCCAAAGATGGGGTTATCTCCGAAGTAGCTAGTCTAGACAAAGACCGGTTAGCCAAAGAGAGCTATCAATCTTATTTACAGTCTAGCGCCCTTTTAAAACAGGCCATTTTACGATCGGCAGAAGAGCAAGATGCTTCCAGCAAAGCCATCCAACAAGCCCAGGCAGAGCTACAACAGGCTCAACTACGCCTCAAAGAGCAACAGAGCAATTCTCAACGCACTACTACTCAACTCCAATCAGATGTTACTCAATCTGATTTGCGCTTAGTAGAGCAACAGCGCGGTCTGCAAAGTCTTAATCAAGTTGGCAAGTTAGCAGTAGTAAAGAGTGAACAACAACTCAAAGAGTTACAAAGTCAAATTGCCACCCTAGAAAACGAAATAGAGCAGAACAAAAATGTTGCTAAAAACCTAGCTAATCAACTGGAAAAATATACAGTGCGCGCCAATGTAGATGGCACGATTTTTGAGCTGCCAATTTCACGGGAGGGCGCAGTATTGCAGCCCAAAC
>JANOXZ010000144.1:0-5048 GCA_031418695.1 Synechococcales cyanobacterium VAR_35_metabat_10 | reverse complement strand
AGATAATTCGTAGATGGGTAATTGATTTTGTCCAGTTTATTACTGACTGAGTAAATTATTGGAGTAAATCGTTGGTAGATGACCCTAAATTTATCTTAAAATTGTCAAGATGCTTAATTGTGGGAAATAATAACATACTATGTTAGCTATTCGTAATACTGTGGTCACAACATTTTGGGTCTTTGGGTAAACAATGAGTAACCAAACACTGGGACTCGACGATCGATTATCTGACTACTTGCGATCGGTAGGAGTCAGAGAGCCAGAGGTTTTGCAACAGCTTCGATCGCACAATGCCGAGTATCCTCAAGGCCACATGCAAATTTGTCCAGAACAAGGACAATTTATGGCAATGCTGGTGAAATTAATATCAGCTAAATATATTTTGGAAGTGGGCGTATTCACTGGCTATAGTTCTCTGGTGATGGCTTTGGCTTTGCCAGAGGAGGGACGGATGGTGGCCTGTGATGTGAGTGTAGAGGTGACGGATGTAGCGTGTAAATATTGGCAACAGGCCGGGGTTGCTCACAAAATAGATTTGCGGATTGCTCCTGCTCTGGATACTTTGCAGGGTTTGTTGGCAACCGGGGCTGGCGGGACATTTGATCTGGCTTTTATTGATGCTGATAAAGCCAATTACCCAGAGTACTATGAGCTATGTTTGGAGTTAGTGCGATCGGGTGGAGTAATTTTGATTGATAATGTGCTGTGGTACGGACGGGTGGCTGATCCTGAAGTTACCGATAAGCGCACGAGTATTTTGCGAGATTTGAATACCAAAATTCACCAAGACCAGCGGGTGGAATTGGTGATCCTGCCGATCGGGGATGGCATGACGGTAGTGAGGAAGCTCTAGGGACTGGACTACGCTTGTTGTTGGGATTCGACTCCGCTCACCCAACTAATCAATCAGTTGGGTGAGCGAAGCCGAACCCCAACGTCCAACGGAGCCGATCCTCAACAATATCTATTTTCTAAATATGTTGCTTCATGGCTCTAGCCATATCTCTCTGGTCATCCTTCTTGCGTAGATCATCTCGCTTATCGTGAAGTTTCTTACCCCGTGCTAGCGCGATCGAGATCTTCACCCGGCCTTCTTTCAGATACATTTTGACTGGCACTAGTGTTAAACCCTGCCGATCGACGCTGCCAATCAACTCCCTAATTTCCTTTTTGTGCATCAGCAGTTTGCGGGTGCGCGTTGGCTCGTGGTTATAGTAGGCGCTGGTGGTGGCGTGGGCAGAAATGTGGGCATTGAGCAACCAGGCTTCGCCGTTGCGGAGTAGACCGTAGCTATCTCGCAGATTGATTTTGCCCGCGCGAATTGATTTGACTTCGGTGCCGGTCAAAACTAAACCAGCCTCAAAGACTTCTAAAAATTCATATTGAAACCTCGCCTGACGGTTATCGGCAAGGATTTTGATTCCGGTTTTTTTCTCAGTTTTGTTCTCTGTCATAAGTCTATTTTAGTCGTTCGGGCAGTCGATCGTGCTTCACTAAATCCGCATAGGTCTCTCGATCGATAATCACATCACTGTTACCATCTTTGACCAAGACTGCGGCTGGACGGGGAATCCGGTTGTAATTGGAGGCCATACTGTAATTGTAGGCTCCAGTTACGGGGATGACCAAAATATCCCCAGGTTGGGTGGGTGGCAAAGAGGCATTATGAATCAATACATCCCCTGACTCGCAGTGCTTGCCTGCTACCGTGATGGTTTCAGTACAAGGGGCGGACATCTTGGTAGCCGCCACACAGCGATAGACCGATTGGTAGGTAATGGGGCGTGGATTATCCGACATGCCGCCGTCCACGGCGAGATATTTGCGGATGCCAGGGACTTCTTTGTTGCTGCCGATCGTGTAGGCGGTCACGCAAGAATTAGCGACCAGCGATCGACCTGGTTCGGAAATCACTTTAGGCGGAGTCAAATTAGCCTCCTTACAAGCAGCCACCAAAGCGACAGCGACTCCTTGTACCCAAGTATCAATGCTTTGAGGGTCATCATTTTCGGTGTACTTCACACCTAACCCGCCACCCACATTTATTTCGCTGACAGGCAATCCATAGGTGTGAGCCTTGGTAAACCAGCCCACCATTACTCCAGCTAAATCTTGGTGGGGCTGTTGTTCAAAAATTTGGGAACCAATGTGAGCATGGAGTCCCATACAACGCAGTTGAGTCTGCTTGCTCAAATAAGTAAATAGCTCATCAATACGAGTCGGATCGAAGCCAAACTTGCTATCTAAGTGGCCAGTGCGAATATATTCGTGGGTATGGCACTCAATCCCTGGCGTAAGGCGCAGCATCACCGATACGGTCTGGGATGCCTGGGCGGCTAATTTGCCAAGGGTTTCGATTTCCCACCAGTTATCGACGACGATATTGCAGCCTTTATCGATCGCTAATTGCAACTCATTTAGGCCTTTGTTGTTGCCATGGAAATAAACTTGCTGGGGCTTGGCTCCAGCTTGCAGCGCTGTGAGTAACTCACCCCCCGAGACCACGTCAATCCCTAATCCTTCGCTGGCGGCAATGTGACAAATTGCCAGACAGTTCCAGGCTTTGGAGGCATAAATCACCAAAGATTCGCCGGGATAATATTTTTGCCAAGCCTGTTTGTACTGTTGAGCTGCCGTGCGCAGAGTTACTTCATCTACGATGTACAGCGGCGAGCCATGTTTTTGCACCAAGCCATCGATCGAGCAGCCGCCAATTTCCAGGCTGTCTTGGTCGTTAACATGGGCGGTGAGAGGTAAGATTTCTTGGTTAGGTGCGCTGTTTAAGCCGTGAGCGGGCAGATATTGCAGAGCTGAAGAGGTCATGATGATTTGGCCGATCGAGACACCGACTCTAGATCTGGTGAGGGGATAAAGAATAAGTATGGTATCACTTTATCGGTTGCTATGCTGCCCTCAATTGGTTTTAGCCAACGATAATTCAATTTCTCTCAACTGCTGAATAATCTCCAAATCTTCAGCTTGCACGGCACAAATATCATAATAATAATCGCCTAGGCGGTTGAGCAAATATCCATGTATATCAGCAATTTGATTGGTTTCGGTAAGGGATAAAGATATTAGATATCTACCAATATTGTCATAGATAACAATGCTGTGATATCCCCATGATTGTAATAATGAAAATATCAATATTCCGTCTTCTTTTTGATTTTTCAAAAAGAAAGGATCGTACTCAAAAAATAATATTGGTTTTGCTGATGTAATAAAATCTACTGAGCCTCTGATGATCGCTAGATCAAATCCGTCGGTGTCGATTTTTAATAGCTTGGCCTGGGAAAATTGTGGCTCTTCATTTAAAACACTGGAGAGTTTTTTAAACTCAGTACTGGTATTGCTAGAATCTGAAAAATGAGCAGTGCCAAATACAATGACTAATTCTTTGTTGGCGATCGCATCGTTGTCACCAATAAAAACTTGTTTGATTACTACATCTTCACAGTCAGCAGTGTTTGTTTGCAGAATTTTAAAGAATACTGGATCTCCCTCAATACAAAGAATAGGGCAGAATACTTTGTTTCTAATAATAAAAACTGAATCGCCAATATTAGCCCCAATATCAATGATTTTTAAATCTGGATATTTGGCATAGATACAGGTCGCTAACCTGGTCAGATTGTTAGCGTAGTCTGGATAATATTGTAGAACTAATGGTAGAGAGTGAGACAGCGGCAGTTTAAGCTGATGGCCTTTGATTGGGTAATTAATTAAGGGATCATAGATATTGGAAATTTTGTTGATGATCCGGAAAGATATCTGGGCTAGAAAATTGATCAGTCGCCGTTTGCTACCAAGTCCAACAATTGTTTTTTTGTATATTGAATCTAGCATTGCTTTGGGACTCAATTATTTATTTGGTTTGAATGATCGGTTGAGTTTTCTTTTGTAAATAAAGTTCACCAATCCCCAACAGGCTGAGTGTAAGAATTACACTAGTTATTGCTCCTAAATAGTTAGTTGTGTAAATTAATAAGCCGATCGCCAGATTGGTGCCAATATATAAGCTAGCCACTGTGGAATGACCAATCCCAGTTTGTTGTAGACGCTGGTAGAGGTGGCTGCGGTGAGCTTGAAAAATATTTTCTTTTTTAAGTAAGCGCCGAGTAAGAGTATAAATTGCATCGGTAACTAAGGGCAGCACGATCGCCAAAGCCGACCAGGCGATGACTGGATCTTTGACTGAAATTAAGCTGAAGGCAATAATTGCTCCCAAAAAAGTACTACCACAATCACCCATGAAAATTTTCGCGGGCGACCAGTTCCAATATAAAAATCCTAAGATGGCAGCAGCCAAAATCCACAGGTGGGGCTGCTGTAGATATAGTGCTAAGAACGAAATCTGCACAAAGCTACAGCCTGCAACTAAGCCATCTAGTCCATCCATGAAGTTGTAAAAGTTAATGACGGCGGTAAAGCCAATCAGAGTGAGAACAACTGCGATAACTTGGCCAGCTATGCCTAGGTTGGTGAGCCAAGGTTGGGTAAAAGCTCCCAAAAAGCCGATCGCAATACTAGCTGTCAAAAACTGCACTAAATAGCGCACCTTGGAGGTTACGCCCTGCTTATCATCAATCAATCCGACGATGGTGAGAGGGATGAGGGTGAGATATAAGGGCAGCAGAGCTGCTGTTGGTAAAACAAAAGGAGCAAAGATAGCAAAGGCGATGATAAAACCTAATCCGCCGCCTCGGGGCGTGGGCTGAGTATGGGATGATCGATCGTTGGGGATATCGAGGAGCTGGCTGCTAAAGCGCTTTTTAATGAACCAAACCGCTAGGAGGCTGGTAAATAAGCTAAGAATTGACGTAATTAATTGAGGCATGAATTTGAATTAATAATTGGGGAGTACGTCCATCACTTGGGCAAGGGTAGGAAGTTTCTGATCTTTCTCAGAGAGTAGCGGGTCATCGATCGGCCATTTAACTCCCACTTCAGCATCATTCCAAATTAAGCCGACTTCGTCGCCGGGATGATAAAAATCGGTGCATTTGTATAAAAACTCGGCGCAGTCTCATAACACGCAGAAG
>JANOXZ010000143.1:0-12778 GCA_031418695.1 Synechococcales cyanobacterium VAR_35_metabat_10 | reverse complement strand
AGAAGTGTATTCTTAAGTTTTGTTGAACTTATGTGACTTTTTTTCTTAGGCAGATGTCCGACTTATGTGTTGCAGGCCACATGCCCAAGTAGTCTGTCTTCTGATCATGGGTTTCATCAATCCAATGCATCTCGATCGGCCATCATCATCGACAAGCCAGTTACGCAACTTCATCTAGTCGTTTATGATGAGTATGGGGATCAATGCCCTTGTCCTGATATTTGGAGTTTTGCCGTGTTACTAACCAAAGGTTTCGAGATCGAAGTGTATACCGGCACTCCCGAGGGTGACATTGTGGGCATGGCCAACAAAATTACCGCCGACCTAGATGGCTATATGACCGAGCCAGATAGCCGCAACGTAGAATATGCCACCGACCCATTTAGAGATTATGACCGACTACTCTGTGCCCTGCTCCAACCTCGCCGCAAATTACGGGAATACCTAAGCAAAAACGGCGGCTATACTTTAATTCCTGGCAGCACCTTGTCTTTAGGCGGACACAACGAATTCCAACGCTCCGACCCTAGCCATCCTTACCATACTTTCATCGAACAGACATACGGCACCAAGGTAGTCACCGCCAGTGTCCACATCAACGTAGGCATTGCTGATCCGGAAATGTTGATCAAAGCCTGTCGATTAGTGCGATTAGAAGCTCCTTTATATTTGGCACTCAGCGCTGCTTCACCGTTTCTCGATGCTGTACCTACTGGTTATCACTCCACTCGCTGGGGCATGTTTCCCAAAACTCCCGCTCATGTGCCACTGTTTACCAATCACCAGCACTTCATTGACTGGACAGAAGAACAGCTTAAGTTAGGCACCATGCAGAATATTCGTCACCTCTGGTCGTCTGTGCGTCCTAATGGCGATCGACGACCCTACGATATAAACCGACTCGAACTACGCATCTGCGACCTAATCACCGATCCAGTGGCCTTATTAGCAATCACTGCTTTATTGGAAGCCCGCATCTGGCAGCTTATGGAAAACCCTGATCTAGATCCATTGGTCAGCAGCAAATTTACGCCAGAAGAACTGGTGGCAATTAGTGATGCCAACGAGGCCGCAGTGGCTAAAAATAGTTTAGGGGCTACTTTGCAACATTGGCAAGACGGTCGATCTATTACTGCCGCCGATTGGATTGAAGAGCTATATGTAGGGGCGGGTTCGATCGCCAAAGAGAAAGGCTTTAAATGCTTCTTGACTCCCCTACAGAAAATCTTGAACCGAGGCAACACTGCCCAACAGTGGTTAATGGAGTATGCCGTCAATCAAGATGGTCGAGCAGTTATCCAGCAAGCTATTCGAGATATGGAAACTAAGGAAATTGATTTAGCTGACAAACTTTGCCAAGCAGCAAACTAGATCTTTCTTAACAGAAACGCCGCTATATTCTTCCAGATATAGCGGCGTTTCTGTAGTTATATACATTTTATCAAGGCTGTTGAAATCAGTTGGTTCTATAGACATTATTTCTGATAACGATTATAGAAAAATCTTTTAGTTAATTGAATTCTATTGTGAGCACTTTTTTTGATTTCGTCGAATGCTAGCTGCAGCCCTGCCAGGAAAGCATAAACATCACTACCAAGAACAATAAAATGGTTCTCGGTTCAGCCATCATATCATATCAAATTTTCTAGTGTCAATATTTTAAAAGTATCAAAATTATTACAAGTGTTTTTGTTTTAATTGTCTGTATCTGCAGCATATAGATTTTACATAAATTTACATTCCACACACAAATTCAACTCACCTTTTCTTACTGACAGCACCAATTTGCTTGTTGTATTATATTTGTATCAAAAAGCAATCCATAAATAGGCAATATATCGTTGTATTGAAAAATAATCCACAAATATGTGGCATATCGCAGTGTTTACCAAATTTGGAGTACTGAAAATGAGCTTAAATTCTGAAGGAACCTATTTAACTTCATTCCAACGTCATTTGTTACATGAAAATATGAAGAAGGAACTACCTAACTCTTATAAACAAAGGGTAGAGATAATTCTATTAACAGATGATGGGAAAACTCAAGCAGAGATTTGTCGGATTTTGGGCTGCTCTACAGCTACAGCTAGTCGGTGGATACAGCTTACTAAAGCTGGTTTGGCACATAAATATTTAGATTGCCCTGTCGGCAGACCCAAAATTGTGACAGACGAATATATTGAATTTCTTCAGAGTTTACTACAAAGTAGCCCTAGGGACTATGGCTATCCATTTAAAACCTGGACTATTAGTTGGCTGGGTAAGCATTTAGCAAAAGAAATGGGAATAGAAGTCAGTGAAAGCCACTTGAAGCGGGTAATGCGAGACCTGGGTTTATCAACTCGATCGCCTTCGGCGAAAGCCCAGTCCGAAAAAAATACTCAATCGGGTGCCAATATTTTTATTGCCGATTTGAAGTGCCCTCCTGATCATCAGGAGAGTGAACTATCAGAAATTAACTTATTGCAAATCAAGCTGGATTCGCGGATTTATGGCTCAGCATCTTCTTTCGCAACTTATTTCGCTGACGCAGCTCAACGAAATTTGGCATTCTTCGCTGACAAAACAAGAGTATCAATATTGTCTTAATAATGCACAGTTGCTTAGTCCGGATGTGGGCAAGCTGTGGACGGTTAAAGATATTCCAGCGGGCTTATATATTGTTTTGACCGGTAAGGTTCGTTTGCTAGACGCTGCCGATGAAATGATTGTGGCATTGGGGGCAATGCAATATTTTGGTGAATATACTTTTTTTCCGACAGAGAGCTTAGCTGCTTATACGGCCAGAGCCAGTATGGATGTGCAGATATGTTTTCTGCCTCAGGGAATGATGACTGCTATTATCAAAAAACACCCGGCCATCCATCAGCATTTATGGGCAACGGTTCAAGAACGCGGTAGCACACAGGATTCAGTTACTAATGATCGATCAATCGCCACAGATACAGCCCGATCAAACATTCGGCCTGTGATGAAAAATGTGGTGTTATTGCCACCAGATCGATCGAGCAAAAAAATTAGTAAAGCCTACTTTCCTAGTCCCCAGCAAAAAGCTGGACAAGTTTGGCAAAAACTGGTGCAACGTTATCCTTATTATGCCCAGCAAAGTGCTTCAGATTGTGGTGCGGCTTGCTTAGTGATGGTTGCCCGCTATTGGGGCAAAAAATTTAGTGTCAATCGGCTACGAGATATTGCCAATGTCGATCGGAATGGATCTTCGTTGAAAGGAATTTCGGTAGCTGCTGAGAGCGTGGGTTTCACAACTCGTCCGGTGAAAGCTAGTCTCGATCGGCTTGCTCAGCAGCCGTTACCAGCCATTGCTCACTGGCAAGGTAAACACTATATCGTGGTCTACGCCGTTACCAAAAAACAGGTGATTATTGCTGACCCTGCAATCGGGCAACGAACGATTAGTCACGCCGAGTTTAAAAAAGATTGGACAGGCTATGTAATGATTTTGCAGCCCACGGCACTACTGCGTGAAGCCGAAGAAAGCACCACACCATTTTGGCAGTTTTTTGAACTGCTCAAGCCTCATAGCCTAGTGGTGGCTGAAATATTTGCGGCTTCTTTGTTTATTCAGATTTTTGGCCTGATTACACCTTTGTTTACTCAGCTATTGCTAGACCAAGTAGTGGTACAAAAATCGGAGCTGACTCTTTTTACAGTGGGTTTTGGGCTGTTTATTTTTAGCATGTTCAAAGTAGCGATGACAGGCTTGCGGCAATATTTGCTCGATCACACTGCAAATCGGCTAGATTTAGCGCTGATTGTGGCTTTTATTCGTCATACCATGCGGCTGCCCTTGGGCTTTTTTGAATCGCGGTACGTGGGCGATATTATGTCGCGGGTGCAAGAGAACCAAAAGATTCAGCGATTTTTATCTGGTGAAGCTACCACTATTTTATTAGATCTGATCACGGCCTTTGTATATGTGGGCTTGATGTTTTGGTATAGCTGGCAAATGGCTTTGATGTCACTGCTGATTATTCCACCATTTTTGCTGTTGCCGATTATCTCTACGCCTTTTCTACGCCGAATTTCTCGGGAAATTTTTAGTGCCTATGCCGAGGAAAATAGCTATCTAATTCAGGCTCTGACCGGTATTAAGACAGTGAAATCTACGGCAGTAGAGCAGAATGTGCGTTGGAACTGGGAGGAGCTGTTTCACAAAGCAATTAAAACTAACTTTGCTGGAGAAATTATTAGCAATCGCTTACAGATTTTCAGCAACACCATTAATGCGACTGTAACTACTGGGATGTTGTGCTTCGGTACTTATCAAGTAATTCACAATCAGCTAACGATCGGGCAATTAGTGGCTTTTAATATGTTGCTGGGTAATGTGATTCAACCTTTTCAGCGGTTGACGGTCTTGTGGAACCAGCTTCAGGAAGTAATTATTGCGGTAGAGCGGATTAATGATGTGTTAGATGCTGAGCCAGAGGAAGATTTGCAGACTCAGGCTCGTCAAGCTCTGCCACCGATTCGTGGTCATATTCGGTTTGAGAATGTAACTTTTCGTTATCATCCCGAAGGTGATGAGAACGTTTTGGAAAACTTGTCTTTTGAGATAGAACCTGGTCAGATGGTAGCTTTGATTGGTCGTAGTGGCTCCGGCAAAACCACAATTTCCAAGTTAGTCTTGGGCTTGTATCCAGCTACCGATGGTCGTATTTTGATCGATGGTTATGACTTGGCCAGTTTATCTTTACACTCGTTGCGCAAACAAACTGGGGTGGTGGATCAGGATACTTTTATGTTTGGGGGCACCATTCGGGAAAATATTAGCCTGAGCAAGCCAGGAGCGTCTTTAAATGCGGTGATTGAGGCTGCGGAATTAGCTGGAGCCGATGAATTTATTCGGAAGTTGCCAATGGCTTACGAAACCCAAATTGGCGAGGGTGGTGGTTTGCTTTCGGGTGGTCAGCGCCAGCGAATTGCGATCGCCAGGGCTTTGTTAGGAAATCCACCGCTGTTGATTATGGATGAGGCTACTTCTCATTTAGATCCGGAATCGGAGCGGATTATTCAACATAATTTGAGTACGATTCTGAAAAATCGCACAACGTTGGTAATTGCTCATCGGCTTTCTACAATTCGTAATGCTGACAAAATATTGGTGCTCGATCGAGGAATTTTGGTGGAGCAGGGCACCCATACAGAACTGATTGCTAAGCGTGGCCATTATTACTATTTCAATCAACAACAATTAGAACCTGCTGAAACTTATTAAGAGAGGAAAAAGCTATGCCAGAGATATTAAATGGTCGCGTGGCCAATGAGTCGATCGCTGATCAAGCTTTGACAGACTCCAGTGGAGATCTACCAGACTTTAGTGACTTGCCAGGAGTGAATGTCACGATCGATGATTGGTCAGATACGGCGAAGGAAGCCATTAATGCTTTGCCGAAAGTGTGGACAAGGGGTTTGTTGTATTTTTTGGTGATTTTTACCGGGATCGTGTTGCCTTGGGCGATGTTTTCGCAAGTAGATGAAACTGGTGTGGGTCGGGGGCGATTAGAAACCAAGGGTTCGGCTAATCGGTTGGAGTCGGCGACTGCGGGGGCGGTGATTGCAGTGCGGGCGCAGGAGGGGCAGACGGTCAAAGCTGGTCAGGTGTTGTTGGAGTTGGAATCGGATGGGGTTCGATCGGAGTTACAGCAGGCTAAAACCAAGTTGGAGGGACAGATGAATCGGCTGTCGCAGTTGGGGATTGCTAAAAATCAGGTGACGATTGCGATCGCTACGCAGCAACAGCAAAATAAGGCGCAGGCGGTGGAGAAGTTGGCGCAGTCGGAACAGGCACAGCAAAGTTTAGAAGATAAGCGATCGAATGCGCCGTTATCAGAAAATTTGAAGTTGACTCAGATTGAGCAGGCAGGTAAGACACTGAAGGATAGCAGGGCTAATTTGTTGATTCAACAAACCGAAAAAGCGGCGCAGCTTCAGCAAGCTCGCCAAAAGATGAGTGCTGCTAAGTCGGCGCTGATTTTGGCGGAAGGTAAGTATCAGAAGAGTTTGAAGGAGGTGCAGCGGTATCAAGGTTTGTGGCAGCAAGGTGGGGTGCCAGAGGTGAAGCTAATCGAAATTCAGGGGATTGCCCAAGAAAACCAGCGACTAGTTGGTCAAGTAACGGCGGAGGTGCAGGCGGCGGAGACGGGGATTAAGGAGCAGGAGGGGAATTACAGTAAGGTGGTTCATCAGCTTCAGGCAGATATTCGACAGGCGGAGTCGAAAACTCAGGAGCAAGACCGGGAGTATTTGCAAATTAAGGAGAAGCAGAAGTGGGAGATTAAGCAGGCGGAGTCGCGGTTGAAGGAGCAACAGGGCAACCGGGCTAGTTTGACAGAAGGGGGGAAGCTCGCGATTTTAAAAAGTGAGGAGCAGCTTAAGGATTTGCAGACGCAAATTGGCACTTTGCAAACTGAGTCGGCGCAGACGCAGCAGCAAATTACGGAGTTGGAGCGGCAGTTGGAGTTGAAGGTGATACGGGCACCAGTGGCAGGAACTGTTTTGCAGTTGCCGTTTAAGCAGCCGAAGTCTTTTGTGCAGGTGGGGCAGTTGGTGGCGCAGATTGCGCCGACGAATGCGAGTACGGTGTTGAAAGTGCAGATGCCGAACCAAAATTCGGGGTTTTTGAAGGTGGGGATGCCGGTGAAGGTGAAGTTTGATGCTTATCCTTTTCAGGATTATGGGGTGGTGGAGGGTACGGTGAGGTGGGTTTCGCCGGATTCTAAGTTGGTGGAGGTGGGGGGTGGCAAGGTGGAGGCTTTTGAGACGGAGGTGGTGTTGGGGAGGGATTATATTCAGTCTCAGGGGAAGAAGATTGCTTTGAATTTGGGGCAGACGGCGACGGCGGAGGTGGTGATTAGGCAGCGGAAGGCGATCGATCTGATTCTTGATCCGTTTAAGAAGTTACAGCAGGGAGGATGAGATAGTTTAAACGATAGCTACAAAAAATCTTTAATGTATTAAGTTTTAAATAAGAGGGAATTTATCATGGCGATTAGTACTGAAATTAGCGATGCAGACATTCTTGAGCAGATTAAAATATCTCGCAAGATGCCTGAGATAACTGAGCAGATTATTATGAATAGAATTATTCGGGAGGAGGCTGAGAAGGCGGGTATTAAGGTGGAGGTTAAGGAATTACAGGAGGCTGCTGATGACTTTCGAGCAAGAAATAACTTGATTCGGGCGAAGAGTACTCAGATGTGGTTGAAAATGAATCATCTTTCTCTTGATGAGTTTGAAAATATTATTCGCCTGGAGTTGTTGAGTAATAAACTGAGGAATTTTATTGTATCAGATAAGGTGGAAAAGTATTTTTACCAGCATCAGTTAGACTTTGATCGTGCAGCACTATATGAAGTGGTTCTAGAAAGCAGAGAACTAGCTTCTGAGCTGTATTATGCTTTCCGAGAGCAAGAAGTTACATTTCAATATATTGCCAACAAGTATATACGTGATATTGAATTAAAAAGAAAGGGTGGCTATTTAGGAGAGATTGAAAGAAAGGATCTAAATCGAGAGTTTCTGTCAGTTTTCTCTATCAATGAATTACCGAGAATTATCAAACCAATTACTACTTCTGTAGGGACTCACCTGATTTTAGTTGAAGAAATAATTAAAGCGAAGCTGGATCAAGATACCTACCAAAGGATTGAAAACTATCTTTTTACAGGATATTTAAAAGCCAAGCTAAAAGACATGATTTAAACTAACTTTGTCAAAGCAACATTCTTAATTTATATTCGTGAAAGTAGTAACAATAAGTTTTCACTACTTTCACTTTATAATACCTTATAAATATCTTCTGAATTAGAATTCAAATAAGGTTTTTCAATATCATATCCTTTTTTTTCAAAAAACTTTTGTATATAGTGCAAACATTTTTCAGTGGAGCCGCCTGTTTGATAAGCCATTATTAAACTATCTGATATAATTTCGCTACGCTCTAGGCAAAAGTCATCTATTTCTCTGAAAGGTAATCCAGGATTTTCTGCAATTCCGATTCCAGGTGCAATTATTTTTGCCAGCATGGGAACTTCTGCCTCAAAACAGTTTGAATCGTTAGAAATAAGTGTTTTTAGTACATTCACTATTCTCCAATAATCTTTTTTTTCAAACCTAATAAATCCAGAATCATATCTGTCATAGTTAGAAGGATTATGTAACACGTAAAATATAAATGGCACAGCATCTTTATTTAATTGATTAGTAATAGTATTCATGATTAAAGAAGCTTTTTCTGATGTAAAGTTTAAATACAGATAAGTCCATTCAATAAAGTACTCTGTCGCATCCCCAAAAGCAATATAGAAACAATTTGATAGCTGATAAGAAGGTGTTAAAATAGATACAATATCACCAATTGCAGTATTCATAGTCTTATCATTGAGATGATAATTTGGATTGATAGTAGTTGTTATTCCTTTCTTATTAACTGAAATTGTGGCATCATTGTTAATTTTTGCAACAGTAAATTTAGGATTATACCAACCCTTACCAGTATTATTTACATGTAGCTGCTCAAAAAAATCCCAGTCAACTTCTGAAATTATTTTTTGTGTAATAAAATCATGGAATGAAAAGTTAGCTTGACATCTCACAATTTTCTTTTTCTCATTTCGATAAGTACAAGAAACCAAGTCAATCAAAAAGGATCGAAAAAAATCATGCTGAACAATTTTTGGAAGATTGATCATTTGTTTATTCATTTCCAGATTAAAATTTAATCTTCCAAAATCATCATGGTTGATTTCAAAACAATTAGGATCAATATGGAATTTTGATATAAAATCGGAAATTTTTTTCAAGTAAGGCATAGTTTGATTTCAATTTTAAAATTAATAATACAAGCTCATTTTAAAGGTAGTATAGAATCTTTTCCTAATCCAAAAACTGTTGAAATTGATTTCTTTGGATCACAAATTAATTTTGCAGCCATCTTAAGAACAAAATAATCATTATCATTAAACCTATCAAATGATTGTATTTTGTAAATTAATTGATAAATTAAAAATAAGCCGCTGTACTGAACAATCTTTTCTAAAAAGTCAGGAAAGTGTATTGAGATACTCGGAAAAATATTCAAATATGATTTTGTTGTAGCTGCAACTAATTTCTGCACATTTGATAATGGCATTGTTGCTGTATTTAATGACATTTCTAAGGTCAAGCTAGAATGGAAAACCATACTGTGTAGCCAAAGTAATAAATAATTAGCAATAATACTTCCTAAATCATAGGCTGGGTCGCCCCAATTAGCATGACCCCAATCATTAAATTGAATAATTGAATCTTCTCTTATATCTAATTCTTGAGAAGAAAAGTGTGCACTGATAATATTAGAAAGCCTCAAATCATTATGAGTCATACAAAACCTGCAACTATTTGATATAAGATCAAGAACCTTTTGATTTAATTCTCCAGAATTTTGATAATAATATATAAAATTATTTCCCGTTAATTGAGCTTCGGTGAGAATTGATTCTGAAGTAGGATTATTTAGCAAGTTCTTAAAGTATGGAAAATCATATCTTGTCTGCCGACTAAAATAGTCACTAATTTTATGATTATTTGCAGTATAAAAATGGAGAGTAGCAAGGCTTCTCCCCAATGCTTCAGCAGTTTTCAATGATATTTGCTTACTTGTTCTAAAACAGCTATCTAAATCAGTAGAATTTCGTGAGTACTGATACAATATAATTGAATTCACTCTATCAGCATATGTTGATTGTGGAAATAAATTCATTAATGTATCTAGCTGGTTAGAACGTCTTAAAAATTGGTTGAAGTTCATTTCCCTAGTTAATATTCCATCACTCTCATTCCCATCAATTGACTGCTTTAAATAGGCGAATTCTTTGTTTGATAATTCTATAGTTAATGATATAAACCCCTCTTTGCATAACAGCATAGGCCTCGGAAAAACCTTTGATTCGTTTAAATTCTCTTGTGTATATAAGTTATTTTGATACAAGTAATTGGCAACGTTTTTAGAATTTATTTTCTTCATTTTACTTGATTAGTAGTGAGCTAAAATTAAATTTTGTTTTTGATATTTTACTCAAGACGGCACATCAAACTATATTAGTAACTAATATGTATACTTATATAAAACTGAATGAACCCCACTTAATTTGTTATCACCTTGTTTACCTTAGTTAATAGTACAATTAACCTTTCTAGAATTTACCCTACATCGGTTTTAATAGTTTTTTTACATGCTTAAATTCTAGCGTATAGTAAAATCAAACCCAACTTTTTATCACACTACTAAAGCAGCAGTATGAATGCGATTCATTCATGTCTTACGGATATACTAACAGATCAACCTGACATATTAAATACTGGAGTAATTTAAATTACGGCTCTTCCGGAATTCCCGTGGACACCACCATATATGGCGGTGTCCACCTTGCAAATACTAGGGGTAGCACTCTAACTCTGGCAATCTTCCACGGGAGATCCGGAAGAGCCGAAATTACTAGAGGTAGAAGTATTAGAAAAATTGATATTTATAGCTAAAGACCAGCCAAGATCATGGATTTTCATGATAACCATATTTTAAATACAAATCCAACTCAAATATTATTAATATTTGAGCTTTGATTTGTTTTGCAAATAAACCTACAGTATAGGCCATGGCTAATTTCAAATTGAGCCATGGACAATCTCAAAACATCTAATTAGAATTAGTATTTTGATCTATCTAATTGCAGGACTAGTCCCACAAGTACCAACCATTGTATCGGTGAAAGCAGTCCCTGTTTTACAACAGGTTTCAGCCCATGTATTTGTTTCTAATGCCATTCTACCACCTAGGATATCATTGGACTGATTTTCATTTAATTCATCAAGAAAACTTTCCGAATCAGTGAACAGTTCAATGCCATTAGGGTTGATATCATTGATATTAATTTCAGACATTTTTTTTCTCCAGCTTTAGAGCTTAGTATTATAAAGAATTAGTTAGTTGAACCTAACTCTTACTATCAGGATAATACATTCAGTTGTTCTTGATCTAGTTAGTCCTTAATTCAAAAGTGTCAAAAATATGTCATTTTGCCCTCTATTTAGCAACAGTAGTAAACAACCTTAATGATTATCAGGCAAGAAGGATGAAAGCACTAACTACAATATCTGAAACATGGCTAGCCAACTATCCAAAATCAGTAAATGATTATACTCCAGGATATTCCTAGAGACAACTTTCCTCATTGAGGATATTTCTGACGGAGCATTTCATTGAGTGCAACTACAAAAGCCCCCGAATTAAATGTAGTGCAAACAATTTTGTTCGGAGTGGTTTCCAAGTATCTGAACTCACTTCATCCGAGCCAGAACCTCTATTTTTACTATCACTTAAGCAATAACATGATAAGTGCGTTGAGAGCCACAATTAAGATATGCATTGTTAATGTCAATACCAGCTAAATTAAATTCATTTAAAATCATTTTTATTCTTGCCTTATCATTTTTCTTGCTCTGAAAGAATGAATTAAGTAAACCATTAGTCATAATCTGACAACGATTCATCCCAAAACTTTCTTGATCGGCAAACTTGTTATCTGGCTCCTCCGCCACCCCTAAACCTAACGCTATTTGCTTAGTAAACAACGGAATCTTATTCACAAAATGTGATCGGCATTCAGAATATACACCTTTCAAAACCTTTGCCGCAGCCTCATAATGTTGTCCATCAAAATACAACACCCCCGAATCAAAGCGATTATAGTCCTTCGGATTATATAAAACCTTAAAACTAAACGGAATATTGATCTCATTCAACTCCCGAGTCAAACTCCTCATCACCTCGATCGACCCCTCAGCCGTCACATTGAAATAAACCCGCACCAACGCATTTCCAGCCTGCGGACGACTAAAACCCAAATTACTTACAGCCATATAAAACACACTCTGCATCCGATTCTTCGGCATCCTGACTGCTACAACATCCCCCGCTTTTGCCTGCTCCTCTGCTTCCCGCAAATACCGCTCCCGCTCCACATAAAGCCTCAACCCACCACCTTGCACCAACAACCCACCATCTTTCTCTTCCCGCAATACCTTCCACCCCTTCTCAAAATAACCAGTTCCGCAATTAGCGTCATGCAACTGCTGGAAAAAAGCCATGTCAATCCCCAACACCGTATTATTTTCCAAATCCAACTGCACCGCCTGATCATCAGAATCTAACGCCAAAGCGTTTCGCATTCCACCGTTATAATAAATTCCATACAAAAAACTGCGCAACTGCAAACCCAAAAACTTCTGGCGCATCTGTTCCGGCATCTTCTGAAACCGCTCCACCGCCTCCGCTGGAACTTCCAACGGCTTATAACTAGGATGATGAATTGAAAAATCATCCCGAATCTCCACATTCCGCGCAATATCTTCCAACACCGCCATCAATTCAGAATCAACAGCAACAGGCTTAGTAAGAGTAACATCTAGAGTTTGCATATACTTGTAATTTTATTAATGAGTAAAGAAAAAATCCTAAGCCGCCACCGGCACCTGGGGCAGGAAGCGCAGAGTTCCAAACACCGTCGGCATCGATTGCATCGGACGACATAATAAAGACTTCGCTACCTGCAACTGGGCAATACCACTATTACCCAAAGTCTTTTGATACTCGATCGAAGCCTGAATACCCTGAATTAAAGCTAGCCCAGCAAACTGCACCGCTCGGGTAGCAACTTAAAGCGGGACACTTACCTATTCTGAGCAGATAGCAAAACCAGAAGAAAGCCCATGCAATTGATCA
>JANOXZ010000142.1:0-2531 GCA_031418695.1 Synechococcales cyanobacterium VAR_35_metabat_10 | reverse complement strand
CATTGAAATCGACCACCAGGAACCGCTTTAGAACGAAAAATTTGAGTGCTGTTCAAGATGAACATACCAATAACTTCCATCACAATTTCCGAATCTGGAAATCTTTGTTGAAGCGACAAAATGATTCGTTTAACTTCAGGTTCTGTCAAATACAGAAAGACTCCCTCAGCAATAAATAATACCGCTCTCTTTGCTTCAACGATTTGACTCATCCAATCCAAATCTGTAACAAGTGAAGAAATAAAGTGATTACGCTGAGATTCTCCAATCAACTGATTCCAAAATGGCTCAACATAGGAATCATCAACGCAAAACCAATCAGCCTGACCATTATCAAATAGGAGTGGGCGAGTAGCAAGGCCACCACCAAGTGTAATAATAATTGAATCAGGATGCTGTTGCAGAAATTGTTTGACAACCTGATCAACAATTAGTGTATGAATCGTGATACCAAACTGAATTGTCCAATCATCTATGATCAAGCAATTAGGAGACATCCGCTCTACAATTTCAACCGCTAGAGGGTCTTTAATAATCCCATTCAGGCGCTGTGTTTCCTTGGCACGAAAGTACACCGGCTTAAATAAATCTTCTGGGACGTTTTCTACCTTCATCTTTTTTAAGCTCCGCAGAACAGCCGTAAACTTTTCGCTCTATTAGTGTGTCTTGAGTACCACAATTCTGAGTACACAGTAATCCGCATTCCTCGTATACAGGGCTTGCCGCTGCTTTTCCCAGGCTCAATTGTAATGATGTCTTGATAGTACATAACGTGACAGTTGGTAAATCTTTGCTTACACTATATCTTCAGTAACCAGGAGGGCTTTGAAACCTACCGATGACCCGATCAATCTCCTGCGCGATCGACAACAACTCCATTTCTTGCCAGCGTTTACCAACAAGCTGAATTCCGATCGGTAAACCAGCCTGACTTTGCCCCACCGGAATCACCACTGCTGGATGCCCACTCACATTAAATGGCAACAGATAAATCCCATTAGCTGTGGCATGAGGATAGGCTCTACCATCAATATCAATTGCCCTCCAAGCTGGACGATGAGTAAACGCGGTAGTTGCCGCCACCGGACAAATCCACACATCCCACGGCTCCAAAGCTGCATCCATTTCTGCTATAAACCTGTCCCGTTCTGTCAGCGTCTGAAAATATCCCTGCAAACTAGGATTCAACATTGTGGGGATAAAACAACTGTAATTGCCGAGATGACGGAGTTTTTTATCGCCCTGAGTTGCCGTGCGCCACAACAATTCGGCACTGTGCCGCAGAGTGTAAAAATTGATCGGTTGAGCATATCGATTTACATAAGCAGCCATGCGTCCATATAGTTCAAAAATTTCGGATAGATTGAAATTGGGAGGCATCCAAGCAGTGACCTGGGCACCAGCTTGTACTAGCTTCTGAGCACTCGCCACCATCACTGATTTGATCTCAGTGGCCACTGGCACTTCTGCCCATTCATCACTCCAAGCAATTTGAAGATCTGGCAAAGATTTACCAGATGGGGTATCCAGCAGCATTGGTGGCACATCTGGGCGACGGGGATCGGCACCAGCAACTATTTCAAAACAGAGCCGTAGATCGGCAATTGATCGAGCCAAACAACCCACCGTCATCATGTGACGCAAACAAATTGGCATTCCCGGTATTTCCGGAATCACTCCGGCGGTAGAAATCCGTCGATCGGTGGGCTTCAAACCATAGACCCCACAAAAATGAGCCGGTTGACGAATCGAACCACCAAAATCATTACCTAGATCTAACGGAGACAGTCCCGCCGCTACCGCCGCCGCACTCCCACCAGAACTGCCACCGGACGTATATTCCAGATTCCACGGATTATTAACACGCGGAAACAGAGCATTGGTACTTTGATAGTCGCTAGCCAACTCGGGCAGGTTACTTTTACCCAGGACGATCGCCCCAGCCGCTTTCAACCTTGCCACGATCGTCGCATCTTGCGCGGGAATATAGTCTTTCAGCGGAACATAGCCAGCCGTAGTACGAAGTCCCGCTGTTTCAAAGATATCTTTAACTGTGATGGGCACCCCATGTAACCTGCCCCAGTTTTCCCCTCTGGCCAAAGCCGCATCAGCCTCTTGGGCTATGGCACGCGCCTGCTCAACATCTACAGTACAAATGGCATGGAGCTGAGGATTATGACGAGCAATCTGAGTCAGGTAAGCTTCGATTACTGCTACGGATGAAACTTGTCGATCACGAATCATCTGGGCAAGCTGATGAGCAGGGACAAAAGTTAGTTCAGTCATGGATGATCGATCTACAGAGTTTGATAAAGTTAATTATATTCACTTTTAGTTAATTTAGTTAACTAATTTGCCAATGGGTCGTCCACTCAAAGAAAATTCCCTGACACCACAGGCTGTTGTGCGTGCAGCGATTGGTTGTCTCGATCGAGAGGGAGAAGTTGCCCTAGGCGTAAATCGAGTAGCGCGCGCATTGGGAATTAAACCCCCAGCCATCTACAAGCATCTAGATGGCAATGCCGGACTAC